>JALNVG010000196.1 GCA_023227685.1 Bacteroidaceae bacterium | reverse complement strand
CCTTTCAATCTTTGAAAAAAATAAAAACTTTTTTTATGTATATAAAACTTGCTTTCCGTTTATTGCTTCAAACACACAACGTTATTAATACCAGGAAGAAAGCAAAACAAAATAAACCTAATTTCATTGTACTATGATACCAGCACCCATCCTTTTATTCGTCTATAACCGCCCGGCTCATCTTCAACAAGCGATCAAATCATTATTACTAAATGATGAGGCAATCGACAGTCTACTATTCATTTACTCCGACGCAGCAAAAGACGAAGACGACTTATCTAATGTTGAAGAAGTAAGGCAATATATTCATACAATTAAGGGATTCGCATCCGTTACTATTATCGAAAGAGAAAATAATTGGGGATTGGCACAGAATATTATTGACGGAGTAACAACACAAGTTTCTCGCTTTGGCCGCGTCATCGTTTTGGAAGATGACCTGATACTTGCACCATATTTTCTGAGATTCATGAACGATGCATTGGAAACATATAAAGATGAACCCAAAGTGGGACATATACAAGCTTGCGATTTCACACTCGCCCCAAACCTACCCGATACTTTTTTAATCAAATGGACCGGAAGTTGGGGATGGGCAACATGGGATCGCGCCTGGAAATATTTTAATCCCGACGGCAAAGTTCTATTGAAAGAACTAACCCGACGCAAACTTACTCGAACTTTTGATTTTAACGGCTCTTACCCCTTCACTCGTATGCTTCGCAGACAAGTAGAAGGAAAGAATAATTCATGGGCCATCCGCTGGAATGCCAGCCTGTTTCTTAACGATATTCTATCACTCAACGTCGGTAAATCACTGGTTAAGAACAATGGTTTTGATGGAAGTGGGACAAACTGCGGCGGTGGGGGCTTATACGACTCTTCGCTCTGGGTGAAACCTTTGCCAATAATTAAAGCATTTCCGATTAAAGAAAATGATATAGCCCGGCGAGCACTAGCAGCCTATTATGAACGCAGCAACTGTTTCCGAGCAAAAGTTATCAGAAGAATCAAGAGAACATTAAGAGGTGATTTCGGAGCATAAAGGAGCTTAAAATACAGATCAACGGATTAAGACACTAATATGAATAAGGTAACAGATTTTCTTTTAAGATCAAGCAGAAGGATTTGGAGGCTCTTTATCGGGAATCAGTCATATTACACCCCATCATTGAAGGGCCAGGCAGCCAATGACTTTATAGCTGAAAAAATCAGAAGTGTTGATAAAGGATTAATGATCTCAAAATTCGGAACTAGTGAATTAAATACTATACTTTGTTTTTTATATAACAACCGAAAGATCTCATTGAAGTATCTTAAGGACTATATTTACGGGCATATCGAATTAAATAAAAAGATATGCATACAAAGTTTATGCGTCAATGCGGGCTTTTTCCCACAGGATGAAAAACTGATTCAACAATATACGGATTTAACATTAGAAGATATTAAAGATATCGACATTTTAGGAAGTTATCAAAAAGATGAGAAAGTCTTCTCGAATGCATTACAAAACTGCACAAAAATCGATCTTGACGGATTTTATGCTCCATTTATGTGGAACAAACCTTGGACAAAAGAATTAAAAGAGAAAAAAGTATTAGTAATACATCCCTTTATTGATTCCATCAGATATCAATACGAACATAATCGTGAAAAGCTATTTAATGATCCAAATGTCTTGCCAGAATTTAAAGAACTAATTACATTACGCGCCGTCCAATCAATTGGCGGAAACGGTAATCCGAATTTTAAAGATTGGTTTGAAGCACTCAAATACATGCAGGAGCAAATGGATAAACAAGATTATGACGTAGCCATTATTGGATGCGGCGCATACGGAATGCCTCTTGCAGCCCATGCTAAGAGAAGAGGAAAGATTGCCATTCATCTGGCCGGCTGGACTCAAATGTTATTTGGTATTTACGGCAAAAGATGGATTCAAGACAAACCTCAATATTCAAAATTCATCAACCAATATTGGATACGTCCATCAAAAAAAGAGACACCAAATTCTGCAAAAGATGTAGAAGGAGGTTGCTATTGGTAACTAATCCATCCGGTCGAAGATGAAAATACACAAGTTATAAAAACTATCATAACTTTAATAGTTCAGCTGAACTACCCCAATAAAATGGAAAGAAAAAATCAGAGGCCTCTCAAGAAGAAAATATAATCTGAATTTTTTTTGTAAAAGATCATTCAATTAATTTATAAAAATCCTATTTTTGTAAGAAATAAACATTCTATGAGAATTCTACTTATCAATACATCCGAACGTATCGGTGGAGCTGCAATTGCAGCTGGTCGTTTGGAAGAATCTTTGCACAATAACGGTGTAAAAGCAAAAATGCTTGTTCGTGATAAACAAACTGATGAAATCAGCGTTATCGGACTTACCCACAAGAAAATGAATTTGCTTAAATTCTTCTGGGAAAGAGCGGTCATCTGGAAAGCCAATGGCTTCAAAAAGCATAACCTTTTTACTGTTGATATAGCCAACACCGGCACAGACATCACTTCGCTACCCGAGTTCAAAGAAGCAGATGTCATTCATCTACATTGGATCAATCAGGGAATGCTTTCACTTAAAAACATCAAACAAATTATCAAATCGGGCAAACCTATCGTATGGACAATGCATGATATGTGGCCTTTCACCGGTATTTGCCACCATGCCGATGATTGTCTTAATTACCAAACAACCTGTCGCAATTGTCCGTATCTATTAAAGCCGGGGGATAAGGACTTGAGCTACAAAACATTCAGAAGAAAACAAAAGATGCTTCAAAAGGCAAACATCACTTTCGTCGGTTGCAGTCAATGGATTGAAGGGCTGGCTAAAAAAAGCGCACTGATTCAAGGTTTTCCAATCACAAATATTCCAAATGCAATCAATACATACGTTTTCAAACCATGTCCCCAAAACAATGCACGAGAAAAAAGCAGACTTCCACAAGACAAGAAATTACTCTTGTTCGGTTCAATGAAAGTAACAGACAAACGAAAAGGATTCAGCTATCTGGCAGAGGCCTGTAATCTGCTCAACCAAGAGCATCCGGAGTTAAAAGATAAAATAGGGATTGTGGTTGTTGGTTTGCAATCGAATACAATCAGTAATACTTTGCCCTTCCCCGTTTATCCAATGAATTATGTGGCGGATGAAAAAGAAATGGTCAACATCTATAACTCTGTCGAACTATATGTCACACCATCCTTGCAAGAAAACTTGCCCAACACCATAATGGAAGCTATGGCGTGCGGAGTTCCATGTGTCGGCTTCAAAATCGGCGGTATTCCGGAAATGATCAATCATCAACAAAATGGGTATCTGGCCGAATATAAATCAGCCGCAGATTTGGCCAAAGGTATCTATTGGATACTCACAAATCCTAATTACGAATCACTCTCAAAAGAGGCCTGCCGTAAAGTTGTCAATAATTATTCCGAAGGTATCATTGCAAAAAAATATACTGATATTTATATGAAAATAACAGGAAAGAATGCATAACCTCAACCCTAAATTTTCAATTATTACAGTAACCTACAATGCCGAAAAAGTAATTGAAAATACTATTCTGAGTATTATTGAACAAACTTATCATAATATTGAATATATCATTATCGATGGAGCATCAAAAGATAAAACGATAAACATTATAGAGAAGTATCGTCCGCAAATAAAAACGGTAGTCAGTGAACCGGATAACGGACTATACGACGCTATGAATAAAGGAATAGCTTTAGCGAAAGGTGATTACCTTTGTTTTTTAAATGCAGGAGATTGTTTTCACCAAAATGATACACTCAAAAAAATAGTATCCTCCCTATCAACCGATACACTGCCTGATATAATTTACGGAGAAACGGAAATAGTTAATGGGCAAGGGACTTTTTTACATCGGAGACGCCTTTCAGCACCGGAAAAACTTACGTGGAAAAGTTTTAAGCACGGCATGTTAGTTTGTCATCAGGCTTTCTTTGCAAAACGTTCGCTGGTAGATCCTTATGATTTGAGATATCTTTTTTCATCCGATTTCGACTGGTGCATACGTATCATGAAGAAGTCGAAAATAATTCACAATACCCATCTTGTTGTCATTGATTATCTTGAAGAAGGCATAACAACACAACATCATAAAGCATCGTTAATAGAACGATTCCGCATTATGAACAAACACTATGGACTACTGAGCACAATTGTTCAACATATGGGATTTGTTTTACGATCTTTTAATAAATAAAAAATTAATCTTTTTCGAGCAACATTTTCAGTTCGGCAACACCTTCAGACGCACCTTTTTGAATCATATGGATAGTACGGTAAGAATGAGTATCAACCAGTTTCGGATCAATTAGATAGACCTCAGCCTCACTCGGTACAGAATTAAGAAGACCGGCAGCCGGATAAACAACCATCGACGTACCGATAATCACAAAAATATCAGCTTTTTGTACGGCATTGATTGCTGTTTCTATCTCAGGCACACCCTCACCGAACCAAACAATAAAAGGCCTCAGCTGCGAACCGTCTCCCGCTTTATCACCCATATTTACTTTATATTCAGAAGGTTCTAATTTTTTAATATAACGGGGATTATTGGGACTCTTACTTGAACAAACCTTAGTCAATTCGCCATGTAAATGAATGATGTGACTACTTCCGGCACGTTCATGAAAATCATCCACGTTCTGCGTCACAATGGTCACATTGAAATTTTTTTCCATTTCAGCCAACAATTCATGGCCACGATTTGG
>JALNVG010000195.1 GCA_023227685.1 Bacteroidaceae bacterium | reverse complement strand
TTCTTCAGAGACATCACCAATCAGATACATACGTGAAGCATCAGAAAAATATCCTTTATAAATGGTTGAGACATCTACATTTACAATGTCACCGTTGTTTAAAAATTCTTCCTTGCTTGGAATGCCATGGCATACCACATCATTGATGCTAGTGCATACGCTTCTTAGGTATCCTTCGTAATTGAAAGGAGCAGGAATGGCTCCGTGTGCGGTGGTGAAATCATAAACCATAACATCTAGCTCATGTGTAGACATACCTTCGTGTATGTTTTCGGTAATAAAGTCGAGTAGTGCTGTGTTGATTTTGCAACTTTCACGAATACCATTCATTTGTTCATTAGTGCGAAGTATACTTTTGGGAGGTATTTGATATCCTTTTTTACTAAATTCTTGAAGTTTTTTTTCTGCTTCGCCGGAATAATTGGAGGGCATATACCGGAATCCCTTAATGTATTTCTTCATTCTAAAAATAATTTTGTTTCTCAATTTCATTGCAAAATTACATGTATTTTTATTAATAAACAAGTTAAAAACAAAATCTTTCAATGCACTAGGGCCTTGGCTCTTTTTTATCGTTATTATTATTCTATTTGCGAGATTCAGGGAAATTGTTCGTCAATAGCTCGTTGATGTCATGCCATAAATAATTTTCATTCTTTTTATATTTGATTTCTATTGGTGCGCAAGCCCAAAAAACGCTTCCTTTGCCTTCCTGCGAAGTGGCATCGGCCCATCCCTTCATTCCTTTGAGAATAGCTTGGCAAATGGTGAGTCCCAAACCAGTGCTTTTTGTTATGTCGTTTATTTTTTCAAAGCGATTAAATATAGTGGGTAATTGTTCTGCAGATATTCCATTCCCTGTATCTTGGACATAAAGGAGTAAGTTACCCTTGTATTCAAAAGCTCCGAATCTAATAACCCCATTCTTTGTATGTTTAACTGCGTTGGTTAAGAAGATTGTTAATATTTGTTTTATTCTGTTGACGTCAATATTGGCTTTGAATTCTATATAAGGCATATCAATCAGTAGTTTTATATCTTTGTCTTTTTCGTTATCTTTCAACATCTTTTGAAAGATTGTTTGGGTGTCTTTCAAAATATAATTTAAGTCGGTCCATGCAAGTTTAATTTTTAAATCACCCGATTCTATGAAGGATAAATCTATAATCTCATCAACTAATTTGAGTAGCAGTTTGTTATTGTAAACGATAATTTCAGTGTATTCCTTTATTTCTGCCTTGCTGAGTTTGCTTTCTGAGAGTAGCGAGCTAAAGCCTATTATTGAATTTAGCGGTGTGTGTAAACTATAGCTCATGTTAGCTAAGAAAGCCATTTTTAATCGGTGTGATCGTTCTGTCTTTCGTTGAATTTCCATCAATTCTGTTATATCGATATAAATAGTTATAATTTGATTCTTTTTTATCGGGCTTCTGATTATCAAAATTTCCATATCTGGTTGATGTTTAAAACTGATTATCTTGTGCTCGGTGCTTTTTCCTTTTTTCCCTTCAATTTTTTTGAGTTGTAATTTTTCCTCGTTCCAATTTTTTTGAAATTCTTCAGCTGTTAAATTACGTTTTAAATTTTCTAAAAAATCAATGCATGCTTTATTTTGATAGGTTATATGTATATTACTACCATCTTTATCTTTTTCGAAAGAACAAATAGGGTTTGGTTGATTGGTGAAAATATCCGAAAGGAATTTTGTTTGTATTTTGTCTTTTTGGGGGGTAATTAAAATGATGTATATAAAAATGAAAATAATAAATATAAAAATTAAAATAATGATGAGATTAAAGTTGAATTGTCTTTTCAACGACTTATTCGATACAGAAAGATGAGAAGGAGCGAACCATTTATTCTCAATTTTTGATAATGTCAAATCATATTTCATTTGATAGAGTACGTCATTTACTTTGTAGACAAGACTACTGTCACCCTTGTTGAATGCAAAGGCCAATGAAATCTCATTCACATGATGATTAGTTCGTGAAAAAGATGATTCATCAATATTTAATGCATTGATTGTGTATAGAATTCTTTCGTGATAATCAAAAATGGCGTCACATTTTTTTTCTTCGATTAAATGAAAAGCTGTTTTTGTCGGGCAATAGTATATTTTGTCAGTCTTAATGCCTGACTGTTTTAATATTTTAATAAGCATTGAGTCTTGCGGAACGGCGATACATTTGAATGGATCTGAAATATGCTTGTTCTTTCTCATCTTTTTCGAGTAGAGTAAGCATATTGGGGCATTTGTATATGTTTCGCTCAGAGTATACAAAGAGTCTGTTATTCCTATATAAGGAATATCGATAATCATATCTATTTTCTCTGATTTCAAATCTCTATTTATATAACTATCGCTGACAATGCGATAATTATAGTTTAAGCGTTTCATTATTTCTTTAAAAACATCAACACAATAGCCAATGGTTTTACCGTCTTTATCTTTAAAATGATAGGGCGGAATATCATTAAATATTGCTGCGTTGATGATGTGTTGCTGTTGAACGTTTTTCTGATTATCTGCATTAGTTTGTTGCGGCATTAATATCAGAATGACGCCGAAGTATAATATGATTGAACGAATTCGATTTTTCATTATTCCCCCTTCTTTCTGTTTAACGCACTATCATGCAAAAGAAAGTCACCTCTTTGGTTAGTGTCAAACCAAATGCCTTTCCAACGGTCTTGTAAATCTTTTTTTTCTAATTCAATCTCTCTATCTTTAGCTCCTTCAAATCTCCATTCCGTAGGAAATGATACCCAGAACATGCTGCCTTTTCCTTCTTCGGATTGTACACCAATTGTTCCCCTATTGTTTAGCGCAATCTTTTTGCAAAGCGAGAGTCCGAGTCCCGTACCTTTTGAAAAGTTGTTTATCTTTTGAAAATAATCGAAGATCAGCGCCATATTTTCGTGTTTTATACCTATCCCGGTATCTTTTACATAGAATGTGATTTTTTTTTCTTCAGTAAGGTATCCTGTTGTAATCGTTCCTTTTGAAGTAAATTTTAATGCGTTGTAGATGAAATGACTTACAATTCGCTTAATTTGTGATTGGTCGAGATATGCGAAACAGATATTGTAAGGATGATATGTAATAAATTTTACATTTTCGATCTGCTCTTGATTGATCTTTATATTATTAATAATGTTGTTATATAGATATTCAACTTCCGTATCCTCAGATTTTATTTTTGTTTTATGAGATTCTATTTCTGACAAGTCAATGATGTCGTTTATGAGTTGTTGAAGCGAGTCGCAATTCGTATTGATGATTTTGATGTATTCTTTCCTTTGTTCTTTTTCTATCGTATCATCTATCAATAATTGGGTGAAACCAATAATTGCATTTAGCGGTGTTCGTATTTCATGGCAAATATTCTCCATAAATGCAGTCTCTTTTTTATCCTCTAGTTTTGCTTTCTCTCGGCCAATAACTAAATCTGTGATATCTACATACATGGATAAGATGTAATATTTGTTTTTTTTCCTGATGCGGTATTTACTTATGTAAATATCGTATTTATTACCATTCTCTTCATATGATTCCTGATTGTGATATGGTTGTCCTGTTTCAATTACCTGAAGATTGATTGCATGAAACTTCATCTTAAGTTCAGGTGTTAGAAGATTATTAATAAATCCGTTATTGATAGGACCTAATTTATCGGAAACTTCTTCGTTCCAATAAATTATTTTATTATTTTTACTAATGTCAGTTACAAATACAGGGTAAGGAATAAGGTTTAGTGCATCTTTAAAATCTTTTTTTGATTTTCGCATTAGATGCATTTGCTTTCTTGTTAGTAGAGAAGTAAGTGTAAGTATAATAATTAAAATGACGAGAAAGATAAAAGCCCTATTGCGCCAAATAGTCAGTTGCTCATAAGTTTGAGTTTCATTATTACTCTTGAACCATTTTTTGTGGATTTTGTCTAAAGTGCCGTCTTCCTGCAAGATCAAAATTGTTTGATTAATTTCTTTGAGTAGTTTTTCATTTCCGTATGTTGTAGCAATGCACATGCGTGAATAATTTATTTCCGCAGGAATAATACGTAATTTATCGGTACTTCCGGGGTGAGCTTGCTCGTACCATTTAATGAATTCTGATTTGGTATATAAGGCCCTGTCGACATTGTGAAGCAGAAATTTTATAGCGATGTCATTATTGGGTATATATTCGAGTTTTAAGTTTCGATTGAGTTTTGCGATATAGGTAGAATCCAAACCATTATTTACAGCATAGATTTTTTTGTTCCTTAAATCATTGATCGTTTTCCATGGACTATTAGCTTTAACAGCAATTACGGGATGAAACTTAGCAATTGGTAAGCTGTATAAAAAATAGTTGTCGCAGTGTGTTGAGTGTAGCATACAAGGGATGATATCAATTTTACCCTCTTTCAATTCGGATGTACTTTTATTTAATTCATTTACCATGAATTCATAATCCATATTCATGCGATTGAAAATACAGCGGATGAGTTCGGAACAATATCCATCGGCTATACCGTTGTCGTTGATAAACATATATGGCTCATAACTGTATGAACCACCAATATGGACGGGGTGTCCTTTCCATTGCCTCTGCTTAGCAGAGACTGAGAAAGAGAAAAGAAAGAAGAAAATCCAAAATATCAAATATCCTATTCTTTTCATGAAAGCTTATAAATAGTTTGTTTGGGTAGCACAAATATAAACCATTTATTAGTAAAAAACCAAAAAAAGTGTTTTTTTACGAAGTTTTTGAAGATAATAGTTTATAAAGCATCTTTAAAAATAAAACTTAAT
>JALNVG010000194.1 GCA_023227685.1 Bacteroidaceae bacterium | reverse complement strand
TACTTTTTTACCATTGAATAACGAAATTCTTGAGAGTATTCTTTTGTTTTGACTCTCTTTTTTACTGATTCTTCCATTGATTTGTTGACTTTTTAAGTCAACCTATAGCAGGACAAGTCATAGCGAGAGTGGCGTTTTATCCCGTATTCTGTGGATTAAATTGATTTATAATCCTTATATCGGTTGTCTAATTTATGGATTAATCTCTTAATCCTAAGATAAGTGGTCTTATCCACCTACTATAGTAGGATAAGTCAGATTCTTTATTTTTTTATTCGGAAGCCTCATGTCTCATCTTCAAAGCTGAATTTTCAGCTTTTTCCATAATCGCTCTTTCGCCAGGTCCCTTATCGTTAATGCCAGATAAATGGAGGATACCATGAATGATAACGCGGTGTAGTTCTTCGTTATAATCAGTATGATATTGTTCGGAATTGCTTTTTACGGTGTCTAGACTGATGAAGATGTCTCCGGAAATAATATTTCCTTCATCATAATCAAAGGTGATAATATCGGTATAAAAATCATGTTTCAGATATTGGCGATTTACTTCAAGTATTTTTTCATCCGAGCAGAAAAGATAACCGATTGTGCCGATCTTTTTTTGATATGTTGCAGCAACTTCTTTGATCCATTGTGTGATTTCCCTCTTTTTAATAGCGGGCATTTTCACTCCGTCAGTTTGATAAGTAATGGCCATAGTTAATCTATAATTTTATGTTATTGTTTAATCCTTTTATTTTAGCTAAAGAAAATATAACTCATACAGATTGCTGCTATCAATCCGGAGAAATCGGCGATCAGTCCACAGGTCACGGCATTGCGTGTTTTAGAGATACCCACACTGCCAAAATAGACAGCTAAAATATAAAATGTAGTATCTGATGCACCGCGAACCACACAACACATCCGTCCTACAAAAGAATCCGGCCCGAGTTGTTTCATCGTATCAATCATTAATCCATTGGCACCGCTTCCGCTTAAAGATTTCATCAAACCGGTAGGCAAGGCCCCAACGAACCGTGTGTCAACTCCAAAGAAACCAACGATATGTCCGATGCCCCCAACTAGAAAATCCATTGCCCCGGAGGCCCGGAATACTGCGATTCCAACGAGGAATGCGACTAAATAGGGGATGATCCGCACTGCTGTTGTAAACCCCTCTTTGGCTCCATTGACAAAGGAATCGTAGCAATTGATTTTTTTCCGTATCCCCGAACAGATAAACATGACGATCACGCTGAACAAGATGATATTTGCAATCAACGTGGAGTACATACCCATTTTCTCTTGAGGCATAGTAATAAATAAATATACGATGGAACCGAAGATTATACTCATAACAGCTAGCAAAGTCAGCATCGTTTTATTAATGAGATTTATTTTTTGTGAGATACTAACTGTTGTGATGCCCACTAATGTGGAAATGAATGTGCTTAGTAATATCGGTATAAAGATATCAGTAGGTTGGGCAGCTCCCAATTGTGCCCGATAAACCATAATGCTGATAGGTATGATAATCAGACCGGAGGTGTTAATGACCAAAAACATGATCATCGAATTTGATGCCGTATCCTTTTTAGGATTAAGCTCTTGCAATTCTTTCATTGCCTTAAGTCCCAGTGGCGTTGCTGCATTATCAAGCCCCATCATATTGGCAGCCATGTTCATAAAGATCGAGCCGAAAACCGGATGTCCTTTTGGAATTTCGGGGAATAATTTGCAGAAAACCGGACTTAACCAACGGGCAAGTGTTTTAATCAATCCGCTGTCTTCGCCTATTTTCATGATGCCAAGCCAGAGTGATAATACGCCTGTCAACCCCAAAGAAATTTCAAAAGCGGTTTTTGAAGAGTCGAATGTGGAATTCATGATTTGAGAGAATATCTGGGTGTCACCCAAGAAAATGACTTTTCCAAGAGCAACGATAAAAGCAATGATGAAAAATGCTATCCAAATATAATTTAAAACCATGATTCTTTGTCTGTTTGGAATTTGCAAAATTAGTGATTATTTCCAAGTTATTGTTGCGTTTTTGATTATTTTTGTCAATTGAACGAATACACTTAATAAAAATGAGTAAGAGAAAAGAAGAAATTGAGCAAGAATTATCGGAATATGCTGATCCGGTGAAAAAAGAATTTTTACCCCGTTTCTTTAAGACCGGAAAAGGGCAATATGGTGAAGGCGACAAATTCCTTGGAGTTACTGTTCCTTATGTTCGTCTTGTGGCAAAGCATCATAAGGAGGAATCGTTTGAGGTCGTCGACGAATTACTTCAGAGCCAGTGGCATGATTGTAGGTTTTGCGCTTTGTTGATGCTAATAGAGAAATTTAAAAAATGCGATGAAAAGGGAAGAAAAAAAATCTTTGATTATTATCTCTCGCAAACAGCAAGAATTAATAATTGGGATTTGGTGGATTTGTCGGCACCTTCAATCGTTGGTATGTATTTAAAAGATAAATCACGGGATATTTTATATCGTCTGGCTGAAAGTTCTTGGCTCTGGGACCAGCGCATATCCATTGTATCTACTATCATTTTTATAAGAAATAACGATTTCATCGATACCTTTAATCTGTCTGAACGTTTGCTGCATCATAAACACGACTTGATACATAAGGCTGTTGGCTGGATGCTTCGCGAAGCAGGCAAACGAGATGAGAAGATTCTTTTGGCTTTTCTTGACAAGCATACCCCGGAGATGCCCCGTACGATGTTGCGCTATTCGCTAGAGAAGCTTTCGGATGAGCAAAGGAAATATTATATGAATCTTCATTAATATTATGATTAAAATAAACTATCTTTGCGTTTTAGTATTAATTGCCAAGCATGGAAGAAGATTTTAACATACGTGAACAGCCGGTTGATAAGGTAGAAAGAGATTTCGAAAATGTACTTCGCCCGTTAAGTTTTGAGGACTTTAATGGCCAAAAGACGGTGGTAGAAAACCTTCGGATCTTTGTTAAAGCTGCCCGTTTGCGTGGTGAGGCCCTTGATCATGTCTTGTTGCACGGACCTCCCGGATTAGGAAAAACCACATTGTCTAATATCATAGCCAATGAGCTTGGCGTCGGTTTCAAAGTCACTTCAGGTCCCGTATTGGATAAACCGGGAGATTTGGCAGGTGTGTTGACTAGTTTGGAACCCAATGATGTTTTATTTATCGATGAAATACACCGGCTTTCGCCTATCGTAGAAGAATATCTTTATTCTGCCATGGAAGATTACCGCATAGATATCATGATAGATAAAGGTCCATCGGCACGGAGCATTCAGATTGATTTGAATCCTTTTACGCTGGTAGGTGCCACTACTCGAAGCGGCTTGCTCACAGCACCTCTTCGTGCTCGTTTCGGGATTAATCTGCATCTTGAATATTATGATGAAAAGGTGTTGAGCGGTATCATTCTCCGTTCGGCTAAAATATTGAATATACCGTGTTCTGATGAAGCAGCTCTTGATATTGCGCTGCGTAGTCGGGGTACACCGCGTGTGGCCAATGCGTTACTCCGTAGAGTCAGGGATTTTGCGCAAGTCAAAGGTTCCGGCGAGATTAATACGGATATTGCTAATTATGCGCTTGAGGCATTGAATATTGATAAGTACGGCCTTGATCAAATAGATAACAAGATACTTTGTACCATTATAGATAAGTTTAGCGGTGGTCCGGTGGGGCTCACAACAATCTCTACTGCTTTGGGTGAAGATTCGGGGACCATCGAAGAAGTTTATGAGCCGTTTTTAATAAAAGAAGGATTTTTGAAACGTACACCTCGTGGTAGGGAAGTTACCGAATTAGCTTATAAGCATCTCGGGCGTACAAATTATATCCAGCAGCGATCATTCTTTGATGATTCAAATGTATGATTATATTCGTGGTGGATCGCAATAAATTAATTGAAGCATGTCAGGATTAAAATCATTGGCTAAAGATACAGCTATTTATGGACTAAGTAGCATTGTCGGAAGATTCCTAAATTACTTTTTGGTTCCTCTATACACGGCAGTTTTGCCTGCAGCATTAGGTGGATATGGTGTAGTGTCGAACGTCTTTTCGTTTACCGCGCTGATTCTTGTACTTCTCACCTTTGGTCTGGAGACCGGATTTTTTCGTTTTGCTAATAAGTCGGGTGAAGATCCGAAAAAAGTATATGCCAATTCATTGATTTTTGTTGGTGGATTTTCGCTTAGTTTCGTATTGCTTTGTCTTGTTTTTCTACATCCGATATCCGGATTCCTCGAATATTCCAATCATCCGGAATATATAGCTATGATGGCTATTGTAGTTGCTCTTGATTCATTTCAGTGCATACCTTTTGCTTATTTGCGATATAAGAAACGTCCTATTAAATTTGCGTTTATCAAGCTGTTTTCTATTTTTTTCAGTATTGTGCTTAATGTCTTTTTCCTATTAGTTTGTCCGTGGTTGAATGTTCATGATCCGACTTTGATTTCCTGGTTCTATGATCCGCAATATGTAGTGGGGTATATCTTTTTCAGTAATCTGGTTGTATCTTCTTTACAAATTCTTTTTTTCATACCCGAACTTCATGGGTTTGCCTTTCGGTTGGATCGGCCACTTTTGAAACGGATGTTGAGTTATTCTTTTCCTCTTCTTATTCTTGGGCTGGTAGGAATATTGAACCAGTCGGTCGACAAAATGATCTTTCCGTTCCTTTTTGCAGATCGTCAAGAGGGATTAGCTCAGTTGGGCATATATGCAGCTTCTTGCAAGATAGCGATGGTGATGGCGATGTTTACCCAGGCTTTTCGATACGCTTATGAACCGTTTGTGTTTAGCAAGAATAGACAGGGTGATAATCGAAAAACTTATGCGGATGTGATG
>JALNVG010000193.1 GCA_023227685.1 Bacteroidaceae bacterium | reverse complement strand
TATATCCAACGTGGTGGATCGCCGACATCTTTTGATCGGAACCTTGCTACGCGTATGGGCGGATATGCCACTGAATTAATAGCCGATGGTCAGTTTGGCCGCATAGTAGTGTTGGATGGTAGTAAAATCACTTCGTTACCCTTTGAGGAAGTTTCCGGTAAATTGAAATTGGTGACTGAAGATAATGATCTTGTTATAGAAGGAAAAAGAATGGGCGTTTGTTTTGGATAGTAGTCTGTTCGCTTTTCGGTTTTTATTCTTTAGCGATTTCGGCGTTTTCCTCTTTTCCGTCATTCTCATTTATTTCATTGGGAATGAGGATGTTTTCAGTTTCTTTTTCGGTATCTTCTATGTTTTCTATGTTTTCATCCGTGGCTGCATTTTGCTCTTTTGCCTGTTGGATGGTTTCTATAAATTCCTTGTTTTTGATTTTAGTCAAGGCTTTCTTTGCCGCATTCTGCTGTGATTCTTTTTTTGAATATCCTTCTCCTTCTCCGACGGATATATTTTCAATTCTTACTTCTGTTTGAAAAACAGGATTGTTTTCTTTGTCGGTAAACTGCTCAATCAGTTCAAAAGAAACTTCGATTTTATTTTTTTGACTCCATTCTATCAATTTAGATTTGAAGTTAACTTCTTTGCGCGATACGGTATCCAAGTCAATATAATGGTCAATGATTTTTGTTTCTAAAAATTTTTTGCAGTGCTCATAACCTTTATCAAGATAAATAGCACCGACAAAAGCTTCGAAAGCATTGCCGTACATGTAATTATTGTGAGAAAAAGAATGTGAAGAATATTTGATCAGCTTATCAAGCCCAATATTAACAGCCAGTTTATTAAGTGTTTCTCGTTGAACAATTTTTG
Organism: Bacteroidaceae bacterium; assembly: GCA_023227685.1. GTDB lineage: Bacteria > Bacteroidota > Bacteroidia > Bacteroidales > Bacteroidaceae > JALNVG01. The sequence continues at coordinate 4,010 of JALNVG010000193.1, read as the reverse complement.
AGCGGGTTTTGGTTAGAAATCCTTCATGCTTTTTCTGAAACCGGTTGTAAACAATGTCACCAACTACAGCATCAAGGATGGCATCTCCTAAAAATTCTAATCGTTCATTATTAAGGTGTTGCCCTCTTTCGGATACAATTGAAGTTGATTTGTGTAAGAGGGCCTGTTTGTAGAGATTAATGTTGCCCGGATAGAATCCAAGAATTCTGTAAAAACAAAGATAAGACTCTTTATCCTTACGGAACAAGAGTCTTATTCTATCTTTTACGTTTCGTAGCACGATTCTATTGTACGTATTTTTTAAATATAACGCAAGCATTATGACCGCCAAAACCAAAAGTGTTGGATAAGGCTGTGTTAATTTCGCGTTTTTGTGCCTTGTTAAAGGTAAAATTCAGTTTGTTATCAATATTCTCGTCATTATCATCTTCCTTGTGGTTGATTGTTGGCGGAATAATACCGTCGCGAATGGCAAGAATACTAAAGATAGCCTCAACAGCTCCTGCTGCACCTAACAAGTGTCCGATCATAGATTTTGTTGAACTGATATTTAATTTATAAGCATGTTCTCCAAAAACTTCTTGAATGGCTTTAACTTCAGAAAGATCGCCTACGGATGTAGCAGTGCCGTGAACATTGATATAATCAATTTCTTCCGGTTTCATTTCTGCATCATCCAAAGCGTTTCTCATGACTAACTTTGCTCCTAATCCTTCGGGATGTGAAGCTGTTATGTGATAAGCATCCGCAGACATACCTTCACCTACAAGTTCGGCATAAATTTTAGCACCACGAGCTTTGGCGTGTTCCAATTCTTCCAAGATTAAGCAACCGCCACCTTCACCGATAACAAAACCATCACGGCTACCGCTAAACGGTCTGGATGCTGTTTGGGGGTCATCATTACGGGTCGATAAGGCATGCATGGAGTTAAATCCACCGACACCGGGTGCATAAATGGCTGCTTCAGAGCCTCCGGATACAATGATGTTGGCTTTATTCAAACGAATCAAGTTGTATGCATCTGCTATGGCGTTGGTTGAAGTGGCACATGCTGAACATGTAGCAAAATTCGGACCATGAAAGCCATACATTATTGAAATTTGTCCGGCAGCAATGTCTGAAATCATCTTTGGAATGAAGTATGGATTAAATTTTGGTCCTTGGTCTTGATGGAAGTAATATTCTTTTACTTCTTCTTCAAAAGTATGAATACCTCCGATTCCGGCTCCAAAAATAACACCTATACGATTCAAATCTTCTTTCTCTATATCTATTCCTGAATCTGTAACAGCCTCTTTGGCAACCACAATGGCAAATTGTGTAAACAAATCCATTTTGCGTGCATCTTTGCGGTTGATGTATTTTTCTACATCGAAGTTTTTTACTTCACAGGCAAATCGGGTTTTAAATAGAGAAGCATCAAAATGAGTAATAGGCCCTGCTCCGCTAACGCCATTGACAATATTATTCCATGTTTCAGGAACATTATTTCCAACGGGTGTGATGGCTCCAAGGCCTGTTACTACAACTCTTTTTAGTTTCATACTAATGAAATTGATTACTTATTTACATGACCTTCGACGTAGGTGATAGCATCACCAACGGTACCGATTTTTTCGGCTTGATCATCAGGAATAGAGATGCCGAATTCTTTTTCGAATTCCATTATAAGTTCAACAGTGTCAAGTGAATCAGCTCCCAAGTCGTTTGTGAAACTTGCTTCATTCTTTACTTCTGATTCTTCTACGCCTAATTTATCGACGATGATCGCTTTCACTCTTGATGCAATTTCTGACATAACTTTAAATTTTTAATTGATAATTAATTTTATTTCTGTAATTTTGCGTTGCAAAGGAATAAAGATTTATTTATTTGCGCAAATATTTGATTGAATAAATTCATTATTTTGCACATTTTTCACGATTATGTGCAGTTTTATTAGTAAATGAAGAGAAATATAGCAATTTTCGCCTCGGGTTCTGGCACTAATACTGAAAATATAATTCGGTATTTTGAAAAGAATGATAAAATTAATGTGGTATTGGTCATATCTAATAAGAATGATGCCTATGTATTGAAACGTGCCGATCGTTTTAAAATTCATTCTGTAGTTGTTCCAAATGCGGATTGGAAGACCGGTGATAAAGTATTCGCTCTCTTGAAAGAGAAAGATATAGACTTCATTGTTCTTGCCGGTTTCCTTCTTAAGGTGCCTGACATCCTTTTGAAGGCTTATCCTAACAAAATTATCAATATTCATCCGGCGTTATTGCCTAAATATGGCGGTAAAGGGATGTATGGTAATAAGGTACATGAAGTGGTTGTTGCCGCAGGCGAAAAGGAAAGCGGTATTACGATTCATTATATTGATAATCAGTTTGACGAAGGCAAGATTATCTTTCAGGCTAAATGTGCAATATTGCCAAAGGATACACCGGAAGACGTAGCAAAAAAAGTTCATGTCCTGGAATATCAATATTTTCCCGCTATTATTGAAAAGGTTGTGATGCATAGTTTCGACTGATTGTTCTTTTTTGCAGGTTGCATAGAGTCCGTTATATGATTTCAATTTGGTAAGCGGCGGTTTCTCTTCGTAAGTGGTAGTTGCCCCGGAGCGATTCAAAAGATTGTGGCTTGCTTTTCAGTATTGCACTATCTTCTAACGGGTTGTATATTTTAAGTAAGGCTTCTTTGCGTGATCCGGCTTCGATTATCTGTTGCTCGGGTGCAGGAGGAGTAATTTGATATGTTGTATTGATGCCATAAAACCGGCAAAAAGAATCAAGTGACATTCGTGTCGCATTGGCTTTGCCGTCTGCCGAATAGCCGGCAATATGTGGCGTACTTATCATAATCTTATTTAATAATTCCCGATTGATGTCCGGTTCGTTTTCCCAAACATCTATTGCTGCGTTTGAAACGAGTCCCTTGTTTAGCGCATCAAGTAGTGCTTCTGTCTCGATTACTTCGCCACGAGAGGTATTAATAATTAAAGGTTTTTTTTGAAGTGATTGAAAAAAATGGCAATCGGCAAAATGTTCCGTCTTGTACTTACCTTCTTTATTTAGAGGAACGTGAAAAGTAATCACGTCGCATTTATTTGCCAATTCTTCTAAAGAAGAGAATCCTGTATCTCCTTCTTTATCCATGCGGGGTAAATCATAGTATAGTGCACGCATGCCCAATTCTTGTGCGGCCTCAGCCACCTTGGCTCCTACATGCCCCAGACCAATGATGCCGATGGTTGTGTTTTTGAGATTCCGGTGTTCTAACGATTCCCATATCAGCAGAGTGGATTGCAGATATTGCTTGACTGCAGAAGAGTTGCATCCCGGTGCATTGATCCAAGTAATACCATTCTTTTTGCAATAGGCGGTATCAATGTGGTCGAATCCTATGGTAGCGGTGGCGATGAATTTTACTTTGCTTCCTTGTAGTAGCTCACGATTGCAGATGGTTCGGGTTCTGATAATTAGTGCGTCGGCGTTGTGGATTAGAGCAGGAGTGAATTCTTTGCCCGGTGCATAGACTGTTTCATCGGCAATTTGCTCTATCGCTTCCTTTATATAAGGAATTTTATTATCTATTATTACTTTCATAATTTTTTTTGTTTCTCTAATTTCGCAAAGGTATGATTTTTTTTGATCTTTTTGTTTGCCCCACTAAATTTTATATGAGGTCTGTTATGTTCCCTTTTTCTTTGTTTGGGGTTCTTGCTATTTTAATTTATTTACTTTATAGAGATTGACCTTACAAAGACCACTCATCCTAGGATTAAGAGGTTAATCAATAAATCAGACAACCGGAAACAGGATAAGACAGTACCAAATTTCGTTAGCTCTTTCAGAGAAATTTTGCATCGCAATTTTTAAAAATAGCGATGCAATTACCTCGTTTTTGCAATGCATTTACCTCAGGTTTGCGATGCAAATATTATTGTCGGTTGCGCGGTCTTCTACGTTTTATGTTTTTTTTGTATGTCCGACTGAAATTTTGGTGAGCTTCTG
>JALNVG010000192.1 GCA_023227685.1 Bacteroidaceae bacterium | reverse complement strand
CTGATTACATATAAAAATCAGGGTGGTGTAACTTATCTTAATTATGTGCGAAATGATCTTCGTTTTAAATGCAGTTGGAAGAAGAAACTCTTTTCCACTACATATAACATAACCTCCGAAATGGTAGTAACTAACAGGCAAGAAGGACAGGTAGATGTTATTCCTAGAAAAGAATCATTTAAAATGAATGATATATTTTCCGACAAGGTCGACAATTTTGAAAATGATGATTTTTGGGGCGCTTATAATATCATTCAACCTACCGAATCACTTGAGCACGCGGTGGATAAGTTGAAGAAACAACGGAAATAAGTTAACAGATTCATTAATATTTTCTACCTTTGCCCGCAAATAAAAAAGAAATATAGGAAATATGGCATTCTATCAAATTACAGCGGGTGAAGCGGCATCAATGGTTCGTAATGGAGATACGATTGGTGTGAGTGGGTTTAGTCGTGCCGGTGCTCCGAAGTGTATTATACCTGAAATAGCAAAATTGGCCAAGATTGAACATTCGGAAGGTCGTCCTTTCAGAATTAATGTCTTTACCGGAGGGTCGGTTGGACCGAGTTGTGATACAGTTCTGTCCGAGGCTTCTGCTGTTAATATGCGTTTTCCTTATGCTGCTAATAAAGATTTGCGGGTTAAGGCGAATATTAATGAACTGAATTATACCGATGTGAATCTTTCGGATACTGCTTCGCAGATTAGGAAAGGTTTTGTAGCTCCTATTGATTGGGCTATCATTGAAGCTTGTGAGTTGCAATGTCTTGGTGATGTTTCACGCATTTATCCCACGGCCGGCGTTGGCATCTCGCCAACTATCTGTCATCGGGCAAGGAAAGGGATTTTTGTGGAACTCAATACCTGGCATAGTCAAAGGCTTATGGGTATGCACGACCTTTATGAGTTGGAGGACTATCCGTATCGTACGCCGGTGAATATTATGCAGACTACCGATCGTATCGGACTACCATATATAGAAGTGAAGACCAGTCAGATATGTGGCGTTTTGGAATGCAATCTGCCCGATGAATCTGCAAAGTTGACCAAACCGAGTGAGCTGACCGACCATATAGGCGAAAATATCACTAAATTCTTATTAAACGATATCAAGTCCGGTCGTATTCCTCGTTCTTTCCTTAATTTGCAGAGTGGTGTCGGGTCGACAGCCAATGCTGTGCTTTCCGCATTGGGTAGGCAAAAGAGTCTGCCCAATTTCAGCCTTTATACGGAAGTTTTGCAAGATGCACCTTTAGAGATGATGCTTGAGGGACGTATAGAGAAGGCTTCAAGCAGTTGTCTGGCGGTGTCCGACAGTTTCTTGAAAGAAGTATATCAGCAGATGGATCAACTTCGCGATCGATTGGTGTTGCGGCCTACCGAGATTTCAAATAATCCGGAGGTCATTGCCCGTATCGGCGTTTGTGCTTTGAATACAGCTGTTGAGGCGGATATTTATGGACACGTCAATTCAACAACCGTTTGCGGTACGCACATGTTGAACGGTTTGGGCGGATCTGCCGATTTTACCAATCATGCTTATTTGAGTGTCTTTTCGTGTGGATCAACGGCAAAGGATGGTAAAATTAGTACTATTGTGCCGTTTTGTTCTCATATTGATCATACCAGTCATTATGTTCATGTCGTAGTTACAGAATATGGCGTAGCCGATTTGCGTGGTAAAAGTCCGATGCAGAAGGCGGCAGCCATGGTAGAAATTGCTCATCCGGATTATCGTTCGCTATTGCGTGATTATTTGAAATTAGCTGAACAATACGGCGGACATACGCATCATTGTCTTTCTGCTGCCTTTGCCATGCATGATACCTACAGAAGAAAAGGAGATATGCGGCTTACCGATTGGGGGGAGTACATAAAGGATTGATTAAATAGAGAAGGATAAATTTTTAAAGGTTTTAGTGAGAGAGACAATATTATAAAGATTAGAAGATGAAAAGCCAAGTTCGGAATTTACTTCAAAATATTAAACGAGTGGTTCTTATGTCAGCTGTATTTATGTTATGCGATGTTGTTTCGGGGCAGCCGCTAGTACAAGAAATTAATCAAGGTTGGAAGTTCAAGCAAGCCCGTCTTACTAATTGGTATCCTGCCAAGGTGCCTGGTGTGGTACATATGGACTTATTGGATAATGGCATTATCGAAGATCCTTTTTATCGCCTTAACGAGCGGGGATTGCAATGGATTGATAAGGAAGACTGGATTTATGAAACAAAATTCACCTTTACCCCCCAACTCTATAAACAACAACATCTTGTACTCGACTGCAAGGGACTTGATACTTACGCCGATGTCTATGTCAACGATTCATTGGTGATAAAAGCCAATAATATGTTTCGTGAATGGAAGGCTGATATCAAAGGCATAGCACATGAGGGTGCAAATACGATTCGTGTATATTTTCATTCGCCCATCAAGATGGATATCCCCAAATGGGATGCGCTGTCATATCAATATCCAGCCGCTAATGATCAGAGTGAAAACGGAGGTGTCTTTGATAAGAAAGTAAGTGTTTTTGCCCGCAAGGCTGGCTATCAGTATGGTTGGGATTGGGGACCGCGACTTGTTACTTCAGGTATCTGGCGCCCTATCGAAGTGATCGGTTGGAGTGATGCTTTTATTGATAATCAATATTTCAAGCAACCCGACGTTACGGCATCACGTGCCCGGCTTGTTGCTCAGGTAAAAGTGACTGCCGATCATGACATCAATGGTGCTACGGTTCAAGTGAAAGATATGGATAGTCATAAAACATTAGCCACGCAGCATTTCGACATTAAAAAGGGGACGGCAACCGTGGTAGATGTACCTTTTACAATAGAACATCCGCTCTTGTGGTGGACCAATGGCTTGGGTGATCCGCACCGTTATACTTTTCAAACAACATTGACGGAAGGTGATAAGACTTTGGACGTGAAAACTGAAAAGATCGGTATTCGTTCGCTCAAACTCATTACAAAAAAAGACCGTTACGGACTTGATTTTCATTTCGAACTCAATGGTCATCCTGTGTTTTGCAAAGGAGCCAATTATATTCCGCAGGATAATTTTCTGCCCCGTGTGACTGAGGCCGATTATCAGAGAACCATCCTTGCTGCTGTTAATTCCAACATGAATATGCTTCGCGTATGGGGTGGCGGTATCTACGAAAACGATATATTTTATGATTTATGCGATAAATACGGTATTCTTGTCTGGCAGGAATTTATGTTCGCTTGTTCTCTTTATCCCGCCGAGGGAGCACTTCTTGAAAACATCCGGCAGGAGGCGATTGAAAATGTAACCCGCTTGCGTAATCATGCCTGCATCGCCGTGTGGTGTGGCAATAATGAATGTCAGGACGGCTGGTACGGTTGGGGATGGAAGAAAGAGTTTGAAAAGTTGGGCAAAGGCATTGCTCAAAAAGTATGGAAGCAATACAGCGACCAATATTATGTGACTTTGCCCAAGGTTGTTAGCGAATATGATCCGGAAGTAAAGTATTGGCCTTCTTCACCATTTTCCGATTACGGTCAGTCCAGCAATGATCATCAGGGTGACCGCCATTATTGGAGTGTATGGCATGGCAAGGCTCCTATTTCATCTTATAATACCGAACGTGCACGTTTCTTTAGCGAGTACGGCTTTCAATCTTTTCCAGAGTTCGTTTCGGTAAAGCAGTATGCTCCGAAAAAAGAAGATTGGCATATTAACAGTGAGGTGATGATGTCGCATCAGCGTGGTGGTAATAATGCCAATGAGTTGATTGATTGGTATTTGCTCAATGAATATCGCAAGCCTAAGAATTTCCAACGATTTTTGTATGTTAATCAAGTGCTTCAGGGTGATGCCATCAAAACCGCTATTGAGGCCCATCGTAGAGATATGCCGTATTGCATGGGCACCATGTTTTGGCAGCTTGATGATTGTTGGCCGGTCGCTTCATGGGCAAGCCGCGATTATTACGGTCGTTGGAAAGCTCAGCAGTATTTTGCCCGCAAGGCTTATGAGGATGTGTTGGTATCACCGATTTTGAAAGGTAGTGAGCTCTTGATTGATATTGTTTCTGACCGGTTGAAATCTTTTAAAGGTAAATTGCTGATGCAAGTGATGACTTTTGATGGCAAGATTGTTGTTTCCAAAAAAATGAGTGTGCACGTTCCGGCCAATTCAAGTTTCGTACCTTATAAAGTGCAGGTGGCTGATTTGTTGGGAGATGAAGAAAAGAGTAATGTCTTTGTTCATGCTTCGCTGACCGATGAGAGCGGAAAGGTTTATGATAACAATTATGTGATGCTAAAACAAAAGGATATGAATTATCCGGCTGTTGAAGTTACGAAACATGTTGAGGCCATTGCAGGAGGTTATAAGATCACACTTTCTGCTCCGAAATTCGCCCGTGCGGTATATCTTTCGGTAGATGATGTGAAGAGTTTCTTTAGTGATAACTTCTTTGATCTGCTTCCCGGAGAAGAACGCAGCATCACGCTGACAACGGATTTGTCGATGGATGAGGTGATGAAGTCATTAAAAATAGATACTTTAGTTGATTGATTACAACAAGAGTTATCTTGATAAGAAGAGGAGTTATCCGAATATCTTTAGTTGTTAGTGAAATAACTCTTATTGTTATCGGCGCGTGGGATGCGCGTGGCTTGCGTGGCTTTGCGTGGGATGAAAAAAGCCATCAAACGCACTTAAAGTATTGTGAACTAGTGTCTTATAAGCCTTGCGTGGCTTGCGTGGGATAAAATCAAAAAACTTCTAGTAGAGAGAAGGACTTTTCATCGCCTATTTGGCTAATTGGTTTAATTTTTAATACGAATATTGGTTGACTAATTTATGAATTAACCTCTTAATCCTGGGATAAGTTCACTTTGGGAAAGTAAGT
>JALNVG010000191.1 GCA_023227685.1 Bacteroidaceae bacterium | reverse complement strand
TAATGTCTCTTATTTCAATGCAGAATTGCTACGCATCGAAGCAATGATTAAAAGTTGCAAGCAACATACTCACACGCTAATAATTCTTGATGAAATACTTCGAGGAACTAACTCGAAAGATAAGCTCGACGGCTCAAAACTGTTCCTAAAAGAAATAACGAAGCTTCCGGTAACCGGCGTAGTAGCAACCCACGACCTGCAACTTTCTAAATTGGAAGAAGAGGACCACGAACGTTTCCAAAATTATTGTTTCGAAATAGAACTAGGACACGAGTCTACTTTTACTTATAAAATTCAACGTGGAGTAGCGCAAAATATGAACGCTACATTTCTATTAAAACGCATTCTTAACGATAATATTTAACGACTATTTTCATATCATCCCTTTTCATTAAAAGGTAACTATATATTGACACGGAAAAAAAACAATAGAAGTCTGACAAGACCTCTATTGTACATATACTTTTTTTATTAAATTTGCTACATTTTCTGCAAAATGAATCACTGTACGCATACCTTCTTCATCTTTAATAGCTTCCCCAGGAGCTTTACCAAAAACAATATTCCAATAAGTAGATCCCGGCACAATCATGTCATGATACAAATAGAACATCAAGGCTTCCTGGATAGAAGAAGTCTGCCCACCACGACGACCTATAGCAACAGGACCTCCTATTTTCCCAGCTAAAAAATTATTGTCCTGTGCAGACGCCATTGCCAAACGCTGCAGAGCAACCATTAATTCTCCACGCATCGTCCCCCAATAGACTGGGCCACCCACAATTAAACCTTCGGCATCTTTTATCTTCGCTACAAGTAGGTCAAAACCATCTTCATTCTTTATTTTTGCCGGACACATGCAATCTGCAATATTCAATCCTGCAAGCGATAAAACTTCTGCTTCAACTCCCTTGGCCTCAATAATTTCAGCCATTTTTTTAAATACCTGTATCGTGTTGCCATTTATATTAGGACTACCACTTAATAAAATCACTTTTGCCATTATCTATAATTTATTTAATATGAAGCCATGGCAGGAATTCCTGCCCCTTTCAATAAGTCTACAATCCTGTCAAGCTCTTTATGTGTCGCCTTTTGCAAATTATGATCAGGTGTCTCACGATCTATGGTATAAATCATCACTTGGCGTGGGGCAATTTCTTTTACTTTTTCCAGCCATGGAAGAATATATTTATCCGAAGTGTTGTCCACGTCTTTACCCATAGAACTTCCTTTCAGAATCATCGTTTGAATAATACAATTCCCTTTGAAAGCTTTTAATTTTTCTATAATCGAATCAACCGAATATTTGCCTGTAGGACGATCTAATGTATTAATATACTCATCATCAATTGTATCAAGTTTCAATATATTGTTATCCACCATGTTTAATGCCTTAAAAACATCGGGTTTATCAATAAATGTCGAATTACTCAATACGCTAACCTTTGCTTTTGGAAAATATTTATCACGAAGAGCTATCGTATTCTCTATTATTTCAAGGAAATGAGGATGTGCTGTCGGTTCCCCGTTTCCGGCAAAGGTAAGCACATCAGGCTGCGGACCATTTGCTTTCATATCTTTTAATTTCTCTTCTAGAGCAAGAAAAACTTCTTGGCTGGTAGGTCTCGGCTTTTGAGGCCGATGGTCAGCATTAAAACCACATTCACAATAGATACAGTCAAATGTACAAACTTTGCCATCTGCCGGCATCAAATTAATCCCCAGAGATACGCCTAAACGACGGGAATGAATAGGACCGAATATAGGTGAAGAATAAAGAATTGTCATAATAATCTGTTTATATATACTAAATAACACTCACTGACAAAGATAGTTCAAAATTTGTAACGAAGTTGCAATTGAACGTCTGCTTTTTTACTCCCTCTAATCAAATTATTGCCCGATCCTATTTCATCACGATCATAATAAGTCGTCTGCGCAATTTTACCTATCATCATCCAGTGTTGTGACGCATCTAAACGAATATTTGAAGAAAGTCGTATTCCTTTTCCTTGATAAGAAGGTATATAAAAAGTATAAAGCAATCCTTTTTCATAAACATAAACTCTTGCATTGAAATCGTCAGTGTGAAAATAAGTTCCTTGCATATCAAGACGTATGGGAACACTCGGCAATTTCCATGTGAATGACTGACTAGCTTGATAACCTTGAACTGCATTGTAACCCTTCATATTAAAACGATTGTAATCAAACCAAGTACAACAATAAAAAAAATCTTTTGGTTTATAACTCAGTTTATAACGTATTTGATGATGGTAAGTCGGTAATGTAATCTTTTTCTTTATTCCTGAGACATCATACTCTTTTTTCTTATATCTATATCTCATAAACATTGAAATCGAATGTTGTGGGGAATAATCAACCTGAACAAGTCCATCAAAACTTTTTGAAGGCTTGCTGACCCTAAATTTCTTCCATGGGAAAGATACAAAATCAACCGAAGAAAAAAATCTCCAATGAGCAAGTGAAGATATATCCGTAGCAAAATACCAACCATTTTCATTTTGAACCTTACCATTTTCCCCAAAAGCATTGGCATAAAGCGCCCAGTAATCATGCGAATAATATCGATGTATTAACAACAGTTGATAACTTGTTAATAACGAGTATTGAATGCGATTTAACGTAGCCAACCCTTGTTTCCCTCTAGCCAATTCACCTTGAACAGAAAACTTATGCCATCGATAAGCGTAATCCACACTTGTGTTATAAAAATATTGACCATGTAAATTATATTTTTTATATCCCTGCAAGCTAGGTTCATAAGGATGATTGAAAAAATAATAAATGCCTGTGGCCCCTACCCTCAAGGTTTTATGCTTATAAGAAACATTTGTACCAAATATTTGTAAATTAAATGCATCTTTCTTTTTTGCTTCTTTTGCGCTACGATGCAATCCTGTTTGATCTATTGACGAAATATAATTGTTTTTTATAACACCATCCATTAAACAGTTAGAATAAAAAATAGATGCATTCCATGATTTATTAATATCTATCGAAATAGCTGAACCATGAAAATAATTGTACTCATTTGTTGATGAATGTTTTTTTATTACACCATTGCGAATATTAAACGAAGTAATATAGGCAGATTTACCAAGAATAAAATCAGAACCAAGCACCAAACCCTGTCCAAAACTCAACTTATAATTACCTAGGGCAAAAGCTTTTAACCGACCGACATTCTTAATTAATATATAAGGCGAATAGTAATCAAAGCCTTTTTTATTATATAGTGCGCCAAAAGGTTCACCTTGGTCTTTTTCCATTGTTACTCCTACATAAAAATTATCTTTGTAATGCAAACCATATTTTACAGAGTTATAAACAGCTGTTCCTAAATAGGTATATTGATAACCTTTTCGTTTATAAAGGGGTATATCCATGCGAGTTATTACCTCATGACGCCCATATTTCAAAGACCTTCTTAACAAGCTTATCAACAGAATAGACGATTCTTTGTTAACAGGTTTTACACAAACAAAATTTATTAAGTATTGAATTGTTTTTCTATCCATGTCTTTCACTAATTGAAGCTCATAGATAGTTTGCATTTGTCCATGCAAATAAATATAGCTAAGTAAATTTTCTATTTGAGAATCATTTAAAAACGGAAACCGCTCCAGTTGTTCCTTATTGGCAGCATTCAAATTCAATGGTTCTTGCAAATAATCAGCCAGCTCTTTAAAATCATCTTCAAGTTCTTCTTTATTCACATTGTTATTAACCGATATATCTTGTATCATATTCTCTAAATCACCGTTATTAAGGGATTGAGCATCTATTAATTGGGTTATAAACAAGTTGTTGATAACTACTATTAACAGAATAAACAAGTTATGCTTCATATAAATTATTCATATTTTAAAATTAGAAAACGCGAAGATACTTTAAAATAGATTAACAATACAAGCAAAAAATGAACAATAATCAAGAAATCTATTATTTTTGCTGCATGAAGTATAATTATTGCCTCATATATATTAGTATTTGTTTTCTGTTAATTGTTTTGCCAAGTAAAGCACAAATACAACAGAATACCAATAAATACTTGGTTCCAATGTGTATCTACCAAGGAGATACCATTCCAAGCATTACATTACGGACTGTATATATTTTCAAACCACTTGTTTTCAAAAATAACAGAGAAAGAAGAGACTATTACCGACTTGTTTATAACCTTAAAAAGGTATATCCTCTGTCAGTTAAAATAAACAACATCGTAATTGAAACTTATGAATTTATAGAAACATTACCAGATGAAAAAGCAAAAAATAAACATATTTCCCGTGTAGAAAAAGGTTTAAAGGAACAATATTCCAAACAATTTAAAAAACTTTCATATACACAAGGTAAACTGCTAATTAAACTGGTAGACAGAGAAAGCAACCAAACTTCCTATGATCTTATAAAAGCATTCATGGGACCATTTAAGGCTGGATTTTATCAAATTTTTGCAAGCGTATTTCATACCAGCCTCAGAAAAACTTATGATCCTAACGGCGATGATAAAATGATCGAACGTATTGTTCTTCAAATAGAAAATGGACAATTATAAATTAAAAATGTAATTTTCTAAAGAAATCCCAAATAACAAGTCCGGCAGAAACAGAAATATTCAAAGAATGTTTGGTGCCATATTGTGGAATTTCTACACATCCGCAAGAATGATCAATAACTTCTTGTTGTACACCTTTTACTTCATTACCAAAAACTATAGCATATTTTTTTGATTTATCCAATTCGAGTTTATTAAGCATTACACTACCTTCAACTTGCTCTACAGAATAAACAAAATAATTAGCAGCTCTTAACTTGTCAACAACTTCAACTGCACTTTTCTCATATTTCCAATTCACAGAATCCTCTGCACCAAGAGCCGTTTTATGAATATCAACATGAGGTGGTATGGCTGTAATGCCACAC
>JALNVG010000190.1 GCA_023227685.1 Bacteroidaceae bacterium | reverse complement strand
TGTGTTACGTGAAGATCTTAATGCACGCGCCCTTCGAGTATCAGCCGTCATCAATCCGGTTAAGCTGATTATAACAAACTATCCTGAGGATAAAATCGAAAATCTGAAGGCAATCAATAATCCTGAAGATGAAGCAACCGAAAGTCATACCATAGAATTTGGCCGTGAAATATGGATTGAACGTGAGGACTTTATGGAAGATGCGCCAAAGAAATATTTCCGTATGACACCGGGAAAAGAAGTACGCCTCAAAAATGCATATATTGTACAATGTACAGGCTGCAAAAAAGACGACAGCGGACAAATTACCGAAATATATTGTGAGTATGATCCGAAAACACTTAGCGGTATGCCCGAAGCCAACCGTAAGGTAAAGGGAACACTGCACTGGGTTAGTTGCAAAAATTCTCAGAAAGCAGAAATCCGCCTATACGACAGACTTTGGACAGTCGAAAATCCCCGCGATGAAATGGCAGCCATCCGCAAAGAAAAAAATTGTGACGCTCTGGAAGCAATGAAAGAGCTTATCAACCCTGATTCTTTGAAAGTACTAAATAATTGCTATATAGAAAACTATGCCAAAACATTAGACAAGCAAACTTATTTGCAATTCCAACGCATCGGCTATTTCATGGCTGATAAAGATTCTACGCCGGATAAGTTGATATACAACCGTACAGTCGGATTAAAAGATACTTGGAAAAAAATAAATAAATAAGAGATTATATACAGACTTGAATATAAGCCATACTATTAAATCGAAACTCTTTTATATTGTCAACAACAAATGGAATCCGTAGCTTTTATTCAATGGTGTTTAGATAATCTAAATTATTGGTCAATTACTTTATTGATGGCTATTGAAAGTTCATTTATACCTTTCCCGTCAGAAGTCATCATCCCCCCTGCTGCATACAAGGCTGCCGTAAATAATGAATTGAATATCTTTTTAGTCATTATCTTTGCAACCATAGGTTCTGATCTGGGTGCATTGGTCAACTATTATCTCGCAAAATGGCTGGGACGTCCCATCATATATAAATTTGCGGATAGCCGATTGGGACACTTATGCCTGATAGATAAAAAGAAGGTAATACATGCCGAAAAATTCTTTTATAGAAATGGGGCACTCTCCACATTCATTGGCAGATTGATTCCCGCCGTTCGTCAATTAATCTCAATTCCGGCAGGAATTTCGAGGATGAAGATAGGTAAATTTTTATTCTACACAACCTTAGGAGCTGGATTCTGGAATAGTGTGCTGGCTGCAATCGGATATTATCTATCAAAAGTACCCGGCATACGAAGCGAAGAAGAATTACTGACAAAGGTTAGCGAATACAGTCACGAAATCGGTTATTCTTTTGTTGCCATCGGCATATTAATAATAGCCTACTTTATTTACAAGGGAACCTCAAAAAAAATAACCGAGAAGACATGAATTACACACAAACACACATTAAAAAAAACAGTACTGTAATTACCCTTTCGGCCTTCATCCTTCCACAAAGCATAAAAGAATATCAAGTAATCATTGAGGGAACAGATAAATCTCTCTCCTACGATGAACAATTATCTCACTTGTTAGAAACTTTTAATAACTTACGTAATAAAGAATTAAAAGATACATCAGTCGTCATGGTTCGCTATTTCCTCAGTGATGCAGCCAATCAACAAGAACAACTGGAAAAGCAAATGAACAAAGATGATGGCGCTATTTCCATTATTCAACAACCGCCTTTGAATGGTACAAAGATAGCTCTTTGGGCTTATTTGCCAACAGGAATGGAAGTCCGTACCGACTCCGACGGATTGACAGAAGCCAAGCATGGCTCATATACACATTATTGGAAAGGAAGCGCAACAGCCACAGCAGAAAATTCAGAAAAACAAACCTTCTTATTACTGAACGAATACGATAAAATGCTCCAAAAGCGGCACTGTAAAATAGAAGACAACTGCATACGAACCTGGTTTTTTGTTCAAGATATTGATGTAAATTATGCCGGATTGGTAAAGGCGAGAAACGAAGTGTTTCTTTCTCATCAGCTAACTAACATGACACACTATATCGCAAGTACGGGCATTGGCGGAAAGAATGCATGTCCACAACAATCAGTACAGATGGATACCTATGCCATAAATGGCATACACAAAGAACAAATTCAATATCTTTATGCAAAATCAAATCTTAGTTCCACATATACTTATGGTGTGAGCTTTGAACGTGGCACTTGCATAAGATATGGAGACCGTCGCCACGTAATCATTTCGGGAACAGCCAGTATCGACAATAAAGGCAATGTAATGTGGATAGGAAATATACGAAAACAGGCATTGCGCGTTTTGGAAAATGTAGAAGCGCTGCTTCTCGAAGCTAATTGTACGCTTGATGATTTGGGGTACGCATTCATATATTTACGAGATACTGCAGATTATGCTGTTGTAAAAACTCTATACGACAAGTATCTGCCCAATGTACCAAAGATTATCGTTCTTGCCCCGGTTTGTCGGGCACAATGGCTGATTGAAATAGAATGTATGGCGATCAAGAAAGATAGAAATATTATATTTAAAGAATATTGAGGAAAAAAATATACGGAAATAAGAACAAGAGTTATTTCCTTAACAAATAAAGTTATCCGAATAACTCTTGTTCTTATCCGAATAACTCCTGTTGTTATCAATATAACTCCTGTTGTTATCTGTCGCAATTGACGAAGAATCTCCCCAAAAAAGACTCATATAAATACGGAACAAATCTATCCGCATATATATGAGTCTCTCAATACTTTAATTAAATCCGCGCCGACCTTAGCCTTTTACAGCAGCCAAAGCCTTATCATAATCAGGTTCATGAGTAACTTCGGGAACTAGTTCGGTATATTTCACCTTACCATCTTTCCCTATCACTACTACGGAACGAGCCAGCAATCCGGCCAGCGGACCATCAAGCATCAGCACACCATAATCAGCATCAAAATCCGACGTCCGGAAATCGGACAAAGGAATAACATCGTTGATACCTTCGGTTGTGCAGAAACGAGCATGAGCAAAAGGTAAATCCTTAGATATGGCAAGCACTACCGTATCTTTCATTTCTGCAGCCAATTTATTGAATTTTCGCACAGATGTAGCGCAAACACTCGTATCTAGACTGGGGAAAATATTCAATACGACATTCTTACCCTTCAATGAATTCAGAGAGAGATTAGATAAATCAGTCTTTACTAATTCGAAATTTGGTGCCGACTGGCCAACTTTTATAAAGTTACCACCGATCTGAACAGGTTTCCCTGTAAATTTTGTTGTTGCCATTATGTTATAATTTTAATTCACTAACTATGAAACAAATAAATAACAATCAATGTTCACTCCTCTTTCAAATTCCTTAAAAAATAAATGAACTGCCAACCGCCACTTAAATATATATCCGAATACGACCCATTACAACTTGACTATTTGCTCATCACCATCATACGAAACCTCTTTCCCCTCCCCGTTTTTCAAATCAAAAGGTTGTGGATTCGTTTTATCTATATATATAATGTGGAATTTCCGTTTGTTCAACATCCCGTGATATTCACCTTGACGTTTACCTATACGCAAACGATGTGATGTGTCATCATACGCAAAAGGAATCATGCTGTATTTACCTTTTTCATAATTATAATTCACTCCTTCATCTTCATACAAGGTGAAGTTTCCATTCTGTCCGCCATAAACATAAAGTGTGATATCGTCGGCAGGCTTCTCGTCCGTATATTGTAATTCACGAGGTTCAAAAGGTATGATAGCCCCTTCGCGCACAAATAGTGGAATACGTTCGTAAGGAGCATCTATCTTCTGCCGCTGACCACCGGCAATAAACTTACCCGTATAGAAATCATACCATCCCGTAGACTTCGGGAAATAAACCTCACGTTGACGGGCCTCGTACTTATAAACCGGGCAAACCATTAATGCCGGACCAAACATATATTGATCACCAATATGATTGACAATCGTATCGCCCTCAAAATCCATCACGAGCGCACGCATAATAGTATAATCCTTAAAGTACGTCATTCCTGCCAAAGAATAAATATAAGGCATCAAATGATAACGCAATTTGGTGTAATACGCAATAGACTGATAAGCCGGGTGATCTTTGGGAGCTATATTCCATATTTCACGATAGGGAAATTGCCCGTGCGCACGATAAAGTGGACAAAACGCACCAAATTGATACCAACGCGTATTCAGTTCTCGCCATTCTTTATAATCGGAATTCACTTCTCCCGTCTTGTCATATATTTGTTGTCCGGCCACATAACGGTTCTCAACACAGAAACCACCTACATCCATTGTCCAATAAGGAATGCCACTCATGCAGAAGTTCAATCCGGCAGAGATTTGTGCCTTCATATCCTCCCAACGACTGGCTATATCACCGCTCCACGTAGCTGTAGAATAGCGTTGCAATCCGGCAAAACCGGAACGGGTAAGAAGAAATACCCTGCGATTGGGATCCGTACTCCTCTGACCGTCATAGATAGCCTCAGCATTCATCAGCGCATATGCATTGAAATATTTTGTTGAAGGACCAAGTGCCGTAGGGCCACAAAGCTTCTTACGATAATCCATATCCGTACAATCTTTTACATTCGGCTCAGAAGCATCCATCCACCATGAATCGATACCGAGAGGGAAAAGAGTCTGTTGAAGTTGCTTCCAAAAAAGTTTGCGGGCACCACTGCTATAAGCATCATAGAAAGAACCGATATGTCCCTTCCCTACCCAATCGCGAATACTATCTTTTATAGCCTGCCGATACATCCATCCGCGGCGATCAAACTCTTTAAAATGTTCAGTATTCATATAAAACTTAGGCCATACGCTAATCATTAATCTACCGTGCAGTGCATGAATAGAATCAACCATCCCTTGGGGATCCGGATAACGGCTCTTATCAAAC
>JALNVG010000189.1 GCA_023227685.1 Bacteroidaceae bacterium | reverse complement strand
AGCTCCAGAGAAAACCTCCGGCGCATAACGGGTTGTTCTGCATGATGTTCCAATAATCAGCCAGGCCGGCACCTAAACCGCCGTCATATAAGCCATGAAGAAATTCGGTGGGCATATAGATAAGCGGTTTGCGCATTGCTTCTTCACTCTCACCATAAGAACGGTAATGCATGGTCTGATATCCGCCAAAGGTTCCCAAAGGATGGATGATGGGTCTGTGTTGACAATCATATATCCCGAACTCACCGTCAAGATCGGTGTTCCAGCCGCCTTCATTACCGTTGCTCCACCAAATGATGGACGGATGATTAACGTCTCTGGTCACCATTTCACGGACGAGTTTTTGTCCGATGGCAGTTTCATACTTGCCATGCCAACCGCCAAGTTCGTCCATCACATACAGTCCGAGACTATCACAGGCATTCAGAAAATCGGGGTCTGGCGGATAATGGCTCATGCGCACCGCATTCATATTCATGCTTTTGATGATCATAACATCTTCTATATTCTTGGCTTTACTCAAGGTGCGTCCGCTTTCGGGGCGGAAACTATGGCGGTTTACGCCACGTATTTTTACTTTTACACCATTAATGTAAAGTCCGTCTTCAAGGCGGGTTTCTATTGTGCGGAAACCGAATTTCCTACTTACTTCATGAAGCACGATTCCCTTGTTGCTGACAAGTGAAAAGGCGGCAGTGTATCGGGTAGGGGTTTCGGCTGTCCAAAGAGAAGGAGATTTGACAGCGACTTCCAATGTTGCGGCATCGCCTCCTTTTCTTACCGGAACACTTGTTTCGGCTACTTTGTTTCCTTTTTCATCGGTAATTACCGCTTTAACTGTCACGTTGTCAATTGCATGGTTTAAAGAGCAGATTGCTTTAAAAACGCCATCGGCTTTGGCATCGATTGAGACTTGAGCAATATTTCGGTCCGGACTGGCTTCGATAAATACCGGACGGAAGATACCTCCGAAGTTCCAATAATCAGCACGGCGTTCGGCAAGGTTCACACCGTCGTCACTGCTTTCTTTGCTGACAGTAACTTCAAGAAGGTTTTTCTTGGATTTTCCGAAAAATACGCGGTCGCTCACATCATATTTAAAGCGGTAGAAAGCACCTTGGTGTATCGGTCCGGCTTTACGACCGTTAATCAGAACTTCGGTATCGGTCATGGAACCTTCGAACACAAGTTCGATCTGACGGTTTTTCCATTCTGCCGGAATTGTAAACTCATATTTGTAAAGGCCTTTCTCGTCGGCGATGCCTTCGGGATGAGCTTTTCCATAGAATTTGATGCCATACTGATATGTTCCGAATCCTTGTAATTCCCAGCATGAGGGAACAGCGATTTTGGTCCACGTGCCCGAATGATTGCCACCCGTGCACATAAAGTCCCAAAGTACCGGATCGTCGCAGCCATGGCCCGATAAATAAAGACGTTCTGTTTTCACAGAAGGTTCAGCCATGAGGATCGGCGTAAACATTAAGGATAAAAGTGAAATTAGGAATGTTCTCATGTTCTTATTATTTTCTGTTAAGGTATATGTTTTTTTTAATATGCTTTATTATCTATTGATTTTATATGAAAAATTATCATATTAATGTCCGTTGAATATAATATAAAGACCGATCATCACAAGAATCAAAACAGCCCAAAGTATAATGATTTTCTTCGAATATTTTTCATGTATCTCACAATTGAAGGCTTCTTGTTTGAATCGTTTGGGGTCGGTGGCCGAAACAACGAACATGAAAAATATCAAAAAGGCGAAGATATAAAAAGACAATAGCATGAAATGCGGCCAAAAATGATATACTTCGCTAGGGAATACCCATAAGTAAAGAATGCCGATAGTTAAACTGATTGCCGTACCGATAGTCAGTACCCAATTGGCTGCGCGCATTGTTGTTTTTTTGTAAAATACGCCCATCAGAAAAACTGCGGCCATAGGTGGTGCGATGAAACTTAGTACCGATTGAAAAATATTAAAAAGATTGAGACCTTTGATGCTGTCTATGGCAAGACAAATAAAGATTGAAATGATTGCTCCTGCTATCGTAACGATACGTCCATTCTTTATGATTTGTTTTTGTGTGGCTTTCGGACAAATTCGCTTGACATAGATATCCATTGTGAAAACTGTACTCAATGCGTTGAGCGCGGAGCCAAGTGTGCTAACTAACGCTGCAGCCAGAACAGCTATGATCAAACCTACCATACCCGAAGGAAATAAATTCGTAATCAAAGTCATATAGGCTGTGTCCGGATTGGCCAGATGAGGATACAATGCAAAGCAAATGATTCCGGGAAGTATGTATAAAGGCACATCAAGAATTTTCAACCATCCGGTAAAGTTTGTACCCAGTTGTCCTTGATTGATGTTTTTGGCTGCCAATACCGGTTGTACCATGGATTGGTCGGTGCACCAAAACCATACGCCCATTACCGGATACCCCAGAATAATGGGTAACCAAGGAAAATTGGTATCACTGTTAGGCTTAAACAGATTCCAATAGTCGGCAGGTACTTTGGAGATAAGTCCTGAAATGCCTCCTACTTTTATCAAACCGATGATGGTTAGTGTGGCGGAAACAACAATGAGTAAAATCATTTGGTAAACATTGGTATATGCAACAGCCTTCAATCCTCCTAATATGGTGAAAAAGGCCGAAATAAGTAATAATATCAAAGCCGATTGCCACATAGGGATGCCCAACATTTGACGAATCAGGATGCCACCGGCAAACAATGTAAGGGCAAGCCATGAGATTAAAATGGTGATAATGGTATACCATGCCAGAATATTGCGTGTAGATTGCCCGAAACGGTCGCCAATGAATTCGGGTAGCGTGCTGACATTCAGTTTTAAATATCTCGGAGCAAAAACGAAGGCCAACAGACAGATAAAAACAAATGCGTACCAAGCATAATTGCCCGACACGATGCCCGTAGTGAAACCTGCACTTGCTGAGGCGATGAGCATGGATGGGCCGACATTCGTACCCCACATTGAGAAACCGATGTGATACCATTTTAAAGAATGTTCGGCCAAAAAGAGACTACTGCCTTTTTCCCTCTTTGAGCTGGCCCAGATGCCGATACCGATTAATAGAACAAAATAGAACAAAAGCACCATCCAATCCCAATAAGAAATATTGATATTATTCATGTGTATTATAAATTATCTGTTTAGTAATTTGCGGGCTAATTTTACACAACTATTTGCATTGTCGCTATATCCGTCAGCTCCGATTTCATTAGAAAACTGTTGACTGATAGGTGCGCCGCCAACGATGACTTTGACTTGTTGGCGAACACCTGCTTTATCCAGTGCATCAATCACTTCTTTCATATTTGTCATTGTTGTGGTTAGCAATGCACTCATGCCCAAGATGTCGGGCTGGTATTTTTTTACCGCTTCAACAAAAGCATCACTCGATATATTGACTCCTAAATTGACTACTTCGAAACCGCTGCCTTCGAGCATAGAAATGCAGAGGTTCTTGCCTATATCATGAAGGTCACCTTTTACCGTTCCGAAAACTACCTTGCCAATGGTAGAGGAGGCATCACCTTTTAATAAAGGCTTCAACAGTTCGAGTGCACCTTTCATCGCACGTCCGGCCATGAGTAGCTGCGGAACGAAAGCTTTTCCATCCTGAAAACGCTGTCCGATAGTCTCCATGGCCTTTATCATATAATTATTAATCAGTAATTGAGGAGTTGTTTGGGCGGCGATTGCCTGGTTGGTTACTTCAACGGCTTGTTCTCTGTTGCCGGAGACGATAGCTTCATAAAGCCCTTTCCATTGATTTGAATCATCATCTTTTAAAGATTTGTTTTTAATTGTTTCATCCTGATCGGCTGTCTTTTTGGGGGTTGATGAAGTGGCATTATCAATAGAAGGAGTAGCATCGTTGTTACATTTGGAGCGATACTCTTCTACAATATCCAAAGCTTTTTTTACTTCATCCTCGTTATGAAAATCCATTTCCAAATGCACACCGTCGGTGCCAATATGATCTAATAACGGACGTAATTCATCGATATTCACCCAACTGGCCATAATGCTTTTGCCTCCATCAAGAATTCTCTTATAAAGATCATACCATTTGGCATTTCCTCCCTGTGGCTCGCCAACACCCGGTGTCCACTGAATGGCGTTCAACTCTTTGATCTCCAGTAAGGCGGGAAGATGGCGCACTGCGCCGACACCGTCCAAATGATAGAGCGTATAGTCTATTTTTTGACACTGCTCGCGAATATACGGTTGTACGAATCGGCGATAATCACCTTCGCTGATCATTGTTGAAATATCACTTTGCAATTTAGTCATGCGTCCGGGTGCCCATAAAGAAAAGTAGCAAAAAGCCATTTCATCACCTTCGCGGATGATGTCATACAATTCATCAAAGACTGTAAAATAAATGTCATTAATCTGTTGCATCTGTTTTTCAACGGATTCAGGCTGCATAGCAGTGTCTAAAAGTACTTTATCCGTACCTTTGAGCGCCGCTAATATATCAAGTCCCTCCATCAAATCGGGCATTCCGACGTAATAATGACCTAGGGCTTTTTGTTTGCAGGCTTTCAACAGTTGTTTATGCAACAAGTAATTCGGATGCGACGGGTCAAACGTGATATCTTCTGTAAAATTAAGATTAGGATGAATCCATATCGTATCTTCGCCGCCCTCAAACCTTCCTCCCAATATGGCGGCCAGTGAACCCGGACCAAGTTGGGTGTTGGCTGCTGGTAACATATCGGCCATCAGGCAACTGGAAGCAACATACCAGTCTAAATAATCGGCACGCCACTGAGGGTCGAACCATTTTTGATCCAAGTTGGCCGGAGCTTCCGGTTTTTGAATATGAGCATGAGGAGTGACACCATTCTGGAAATGTTCCCACATATTAAGCACTATTCCCCGATGATCCCACCAGGATATATAATGTTGCTTGGT
>JALNVG010000188.1 GCA_023227685.1 Bacteroidaceae bacterium | reverse complement strand
TCTGCGCCCGTATTATCTTTATGATGAAGAATACGAAACTCCGAATGTCCACCCTCGCGGTGCAAATCAAATTCTCCCTTTTCGTTTTTATCAAAAGATACTCCCCACTTAATAAGCTCTTTAATTTGTCCGGGAGCCTCACAAACCACTTTATTAATAGCTGCAGGATCACTAAGCCAATCACCTGCTATCATCGTATCTTTTATATGCTTTTCAAAATTGTCTACCACCAAATTAGTAACAGAAGCCACACCGCCCTGGGCAAAGAATGTATTAGCCTCTTCCAATCCACTTTTGCAGATTAAAGCCACTTTCCCCTTGCGTGCTACTTTCAGGGCAAAACTCATTCCAGCAATACCGGAACCGATAACAAGGAAATCAAATTTTTTGACCATAATAATATTGTTTCTTCCTACAAAAGTATAAAATAACTAATTTAGTTGTGCTTTTCTTTGTCATTAATTTTAAGAATCACTAACTTTCAGCCCAAAATAAAAAAATGAATCGAATATTTCATGCACGCATCGCAGGATACCAAAATCTTCTAATCGTCATTTTGGGAATTGCAACATTTTATTCTTTATGGGTAAAATCTATTCTGGCAACTGTTTTACTGATGCTGATTCTTGTTGTCGTTATTGAAAAGGCTATTCATACAACTTATACATTCACTACGGAAGATACAATTAAACTATATAACGGCCGATTTATGAATAAAAAAATTGTACCAATCAAGGATATTACAGCAATCAGAGAATACCATTCAATGAAGATTGGCAATTTTTCTATGACCCATTATTACGTGATTGAATACGGAAAGCGAAAATTTGTTTCTGTAATTCCCGTTAAAAAACATGAATTCTTTGACTACCTCAATAAAAAGCTGACAGAACTGGAAATAAATAATCATTCATAAAAAAGATTTTATTCATGAAATATCAAGTCATTGTAATTGGCGGCGGACCAGCAGGTTATACTGCTGCCGAATCAGCAGGAAAAGCTGAATTAAGCGTATTACTAATTGAAAAAGATAAATTAGGCGGCGTTTGTCTAAATGAAGGATGTATCCCTACAAAAACTTTACTATATTCGGCTAAGGTCTACGAGCAAACACTACATGCATTGAAATATGCTGTTAACGTAAAAGACGTATCGTTTGACCTACCAAAAATGATCTTGAGAAAAACCAGAATAATTCGACGACTTGTACTAGGAGTCAAGGCCAAACTATTGTCAACCAATCACGTGACTATAGTCACCGGTGAAGCACAAATATTTGATAATCACACCGTAAGTTGTGGTAATGAGACATATGAATGTGATTATCTTATACTTTGCACGGGATCAAAAACCTTTATCCCGCCACTTCCAGGTTTGGATACAGTTAATTACTGGACCCACCGTGAAGCCTTGGAGAGCAAAGAACTACCCGAATCACTGGTAATTGTTGGCGGTGGCGTAATCGGGATGGAATTTGCTTCTTTCTTTAATAGTCTCGGCACACAGGTCACAGTGATCGAAATGCTTGATGAAATCTTAGGGGGCATGGATAAAGAAATGGCAGAATTGCTTCGTACCGATTATACAAAGAAAGGTGTGGTTTTTTTGACTAGCACAAAGGTTACCGCATTAGAAAAGATTGATGAAAACACAATCATAACATACGAAAATGCCCAAGGAACAGGAAATATCGCTGCAAGTAAACTACTGATGAGTGTAGGTCGTCGTCCCGTAACAAAAGGTTTTGGTCTTGAAAATTTGAATCTTGAAACCGGAGAACGCGGCCGCATCATTATCAATAAAAAGATGCAAACTTCCGTTTCAAATGTTTATGTTTGTGGTGATATGACCGGATTTTCATTACTGGCCCATACAGCCATTCGCGAGGCTGAAGTAGCAATAAATTCAATATTGAATATAGATGATGCTATGAGCTATCGTGCAATTCCAAATGTTGTTTACACAAACCCAGAAATAGCGGGAGTCGGGCAAACAGAAGAAAATTTAAAAGACAATAATTTACCATATAAGACAATCAAATTGCCCCTTACTTTCTCCGGCCGTTTTGTTGCCGAAAATGATGGCATAAATGGAATGTGTAAACTTTTACTTGACAATAATGATAAAATTTTGGGTGCTCATCTCTATGGAAATCCTGCTTCTGAGATTATCACACTTGCAGGAATTGCTATTGAGCAACAAATAACGTCTTCTACGTGGAGAAAAACGATTTTTCCACATCCTACAGTAAGTGAAATCTTTAGAGAAATCTTATAACTCATGATGAAGAAATTTTTATATATAGGGCTGTTACTTTGCTGTATTTCTGCACAGGCACAAAATAGTTTCAGCCTAATTGATTCTTTGCGTAAAGAAATTATTCCGGTAGGAGGAAACGTTTGTATCAGCATTTATGATTTAACTGCAAATAAAACTATTTATAATTATCAGGAAAAGAAACTTACACGTCCGGCATCAACAGCCAAATTAATGACAACTATCACTTATCTCTCAAAACCATATTCAAAAGAACATTTTCACACAGAGGTCTGGTATGATGGCACCATTAACCAAGATACACTCAAGGGTGATATTTATGTTGTCGGTGGATTTGATCCGGAATTCGGTATTGCTGCAATGAACAAATTGGTTGACCGAATTGCCAACCTACCTTTCAATGTCATCAGTGGTCATATATATGGTGATATTTCAATGAAAGATTCTTTATATTGGGATCATGGTTGGTGTTGGGACGATAATCCGGAATCTTTCCAACCCTATCTATCTCCGCTAATGTTTCATAAAGACTTTATCACTATTACAGCATACCCTTCTACTCAACCCGGTACTCCCGCCAGATTAGTTTGTTCACCAACATCTACGTATTATACGGTAACTAACGAAACTAAATCAAATACATATAGTGCAGGCCGATTTTCCGCAACCCGTGGTTGGATGTACAATAGTAATAATATTATTGTCCGTGGAAATGTAACACAACCATGCACTTATGAAGTAAATCTCTTTTCTTCAGAAAAGTTTTTCATGCATGTTTTTCTTGAGCAACTTCAAGCAAAAGGTATCAAAGTAAATAAAGATTATTCTTTTCGTGAATTCCATAGAAACAGCAATTCCGTCTGCATCATCAAACACGAGACTTCCGTAAAACGAGTAATTAAACAAATGCTTCTTGAAAGCGATAATCTCAATGCCGAAGCTTTGCTTTATCATATGGCAGCATTGGATTCGCTAAAAAAACATATTTCTTCAGATGAAGGTCTAAATATCATCAATAATTTCATTAAACAGTTGGGATATGATCCACAAAACTACAATATTAAAGACGCGTGTGGACTGTCTATTTACGACCTAGTCTCTCCCGAACTACTGATTGATTTCCTAAAATACGCCTATGCACATCCGAAGATTTTTAAAACATTATACAGGTCACTGCCAGTTGCCGGGGTTAAGGGGACATTGAAAAACCGGATGAAAAGGACATCGGCTTATGCTAACGTACACGCCAAAACCGGTACTTGCACAGCCGTAAGTACATTAGCCGGATATTTAAAAATGAGAAATGGACACCGGGTGGCTTTTGCTGTTTTATGTTCTAATATCTTATCTGATTCTATTCCTATTAAATTTCAAGATAAAGTTTGTACTTATCTTTGCAACACAGGAATTTCTAATTTGGAAGACACAAATGGCCTAAATAGTGAGGAAAATGCCGATGATTAGTACTTCCGTCGAAAGATTTCTCCCCAAACAAATGCACGACGAGCTTCTGCCACATTATGAATTTGATAATCATCATCACTCGCCATCGACTGATCTGTAAATGATTGGGCAGGATTTTTTTGCCTTAAATTCATTGACGTTTTACGCTTCGTAACATCTATAATTTGCGAAGTAGCCATCGGACGAATGTTAGCTTCGTTCAAAATCGGAGCAGGAGGTAATGATTCTTCTGTCAAAAAACGTTTAGGAATAGTTCTCGGAGATTCTTGCCTCCTTTTTAATTCCTGTTCTTCTTTTTCTTCTTCCTTTGCCAGTTCTGCTTCCTGTTGCTCATCCTCTCTTTTATTATAACGCTGATTATCCGGTATACCGAATGATCTACCTTTAGGTAATCCTAAAGGTTCATCAATTCCCTTACCTGGCAAAGTTGTCACGTTTTTGGAACTATCTTTTTTCCCGCTTTTAGCAATGGCTATAATAATAATACCAGCTAAAATAAGAAAATTTAAAAAACCTCCCATAATGTTCTTTTTTAAAATACTATTATGCAAACCTACATAAAAATTCTCAACCATACAAGTCTATAACACAAAATCGAGAACTAATTCAATAAATAAAAACACCGAAAAATAATAAAAATCATGAATATCCTTTATTTTACAAAAGATTAACACAGTGATTCTTCGACTTTTATGACAATATTCTCCTTTATTTTTTATATTTTTGCCTAAATATTCTTTAGAAAATGAAGGAATTTGTTTTATTTTAACGAAGAAGAAAAGAGAGCACATGAGCGACGAAGATAAAGAAAAAGATAAAGAACTGATAAATCAAAGAAACGAAGAGACACATAATATAGGCATAGCTCATCAGCTATCAGGCATGTACCAAAATTGGTTTTTGGATTATGCTTCCTATGTAATTCTTGAACGTGCCGTACCTGACATTGACGATGGGCTTAAACCTGTGCAACGAAGAATCCTACATTCCATGAAAAGGCTGGATGACGGTCGTTACAATAAAGTAGCCAATATTGTAGGGCAAACCATGCAATTTCACCCGCACGGTGATGCTTCAATTGGCGACGCATTAGTACAACTGGGACAAAAGGATTTATTGATTGACTGTCAGGGAAACTGGGGAAATATACTTACGGGCGACGGAGCTGCCGCTCCTCGTTATATAGAAGCACGGCTCTCAAAATTTGCGCTTGATGTAGCTTTCAAT
>JALNVG010000187.1 GCA_023227685.1 Bacteroidaceae bacterium | reverse complement strand
CTTTTCATTCCTGCTATAATTTTATCACGGTAGAAAGTATTGCCGGTGCGTTCCCATTCTGTCATCCAATTGCCTGCATAAGCAATCCAATCCGGTCCGATGCGGAGGCGTGCAGGGGCCGAACAAGGATATTTGCTACGAGGTTCGGCCAGTCTCATAGGGTCTAATTTATAAAGTTTTTGGTCTACATCTTTTTCTTCGGTCATTAAATCGCCGCTTCGTTCATCTGCGGTAAGATAGTATAGAAATCTATTCCAAAAGGCCTGGCTAATGCGTGCTTCTTTGGCTCCACATCCCCAGTGACTTACATTGTGGCGGCTTCCCAAGCCTGCATAATCTCCCAGATGGTAGACATCAACTTCGCCGGTATGACGGGAAATAGCTTTTGCCATTGTCCAGATGTCCGATCGCCCGGTACGCAGGAAAGAATACCACAGCCACGCATTAGATCCCAGTTCTGTATTATCCCAAGCATAGCCTCCAATATCGTAGCGCCATTCATGACGACCGGGGTCATAGCTATGCATCAAGTCTCCATAATTCCAAAATCCATACCAACCATGTTCCTTTATCATTTGTTGGTAATAGGTGATATAATCATCTAATCTTTTTTCTATGCTATCTTTGAACAGTGTCTCGTGTTGAGGCAGACTCCAAATTCCGAATGCATGTTGCCTATGTAGATATTGGGGAGTGGCTGCCAGTTGGGGAGCGACAGACAAAGCTTTGGCGCGTTCGTTTATTATTTCATTTCCCTTAAAACAGCTTTCCGGAAAGATTTGAAGCGTGCTTGTACGTGCAATGCCATAAGGAGTACTCATCCCTTTTTGTACATCTTCGTAACTTTCGTATAATCCGTGTGCTACGTGGTCGTAATGCCGTAGATCCATAGGTTCCGATTCCGGGCTCCACAACCATACGGTTAAATGTGCTTCATGTGTTCTGGCCCCATTGATCTCGATGGATGAAGGATAAGATTGCCAGAAGTCTTCGAGACAAACGCCAAGTCCTCCACTCACATCACCAATGAAAGCATATCCTTTGGATTGATTGCCTTCTATGGTTCCAATCCACGGACAATCATTGTTGGTCCGTTTGCGAATACTGAAAGCCCGGGGTGATATTTGTGATAACCGATAACCATCCCACGATGCCCAATGTTCGATAAGGTCTTGTCCCTTTTGATCAAAAGATTTTTTTTCTGGAATTCTCTTCCCGGCTAATTGTTGATCATAAATAGAGAAATCACCCCTTAATGAAAGTTCTCTCCGGCCAATAAGTGGTTGAACCGGCTCACTCCAAACGCCGTCGCCTTCTCCGGCAAAGGCCACATGTCTATTGTATAATTGTTCACGTAAAGGTACTGCAAATTCTATGCCTAAGGCATGGATGAAATCTTTGTTTTGATCTCCATCGAAGATGATGGTATGTGTCATTTTAATTTGTTCGCTATGGGCATAGAAATAGAAACGTACGACGAATGGTAACCATTTGCGCTTGTCATTGCAATGTGTGCCTTCAATTTTAATAACAGTACGGACATGGCCCGCCCTTTCTATGATTACGTTATTTATTCGACTTCTGTAGTTCTCGTTGGTTTGGCAAATCAGTTTTGCGGCATCTGCCACTTTGGTGTGGTTGATGATAAGACTATCAAAGAGATTCTCGCCACTTTTAGAAAAATAGGCTGATAATTTTCCCGTATGTATTTCTATAGAAGACTTCTTATCAATTGTTTGAATGCCGTTTGAGGCTTTTTCTCCTTTCCCTTTAATTAAAGAAAGTGTCATATGAGCGGTATTTGCAGGAACAACAGTAGCAAAAGCTCCCCATTTTATGGATCCATCGGGCCAATAGGCTAATTTCCACCAATCAGTTGGAAGAACTTCTCCTTTGTCTGTTTTTAAAGTGAATTTGCTATTAGTCTGTACAACGCCTCTGGCAAAAGGTACTCCTACCGTTGCAGGGGTAGCTTGAAATGAAGGTGCTTTCCCGATCCATCGCAGTTCGATATTTTTATTATCAGGCTTTTGTTCATGATAGCTGAAATTAGTGATGCGTATACGTGAATGGGTGGTACGTAATCCGAACCATCCTGTTTTAAGAGGATGGGCATCACAAAAGTCGATAAGTCTTTCTCCATTTATAGTATAGATTACATGATTCTCGTGATTTTCTATATGAATATGGTACCAAACATTTTGCTTTAACAGATGTGACTTGTCTGTATATTCTTTAAGAATGTCAGGACGTATATCCTTATTCGTAAAGGATTTATAATCTCCATTATAACGTCGGAACCGAGTAGTCGTATTATTGTTTCCGCCAAATCCCATGTAATAGAGTTGCAAAGAGTAGCATTTGTTAAAGATACCGCTGCGCCAATTCATTCGTTCCCATATATTCTTTTTTTCGGGGTCGGTAGCCATCCAAAAGCAATTTAGGTCACTGAGTCTGTCTCCTTTCTTTTCATCAACGATGCAAGCATCGTAATCAATGGTGATATCACCTTTCATCTTTTCTTTACGCCAAAGAGTTATTCCCTTTGGCGCTGTAATTTCGAGTGTGTCACCTGAGAATTTTGTGCTATAATCGGCAGATTCTGATTCAATCTTCCAAAAGTGCGAAAAGTCTTTTTTGTTTAAACCGGAAAGGTTTTGAGCTGACGCAATAAAAGCTAGATTGATGAGATAAAGAAATAATATTTTTGTTTTCATGGTTCTGTTGCATTGTTATTATCTATCGAGTGACCAGAGAGCTTTTCGTTTCTTTATTTGTCAGAGAACATCATTTTCCAAGGTGGATTGGATTCATTCGATCTATAACTTGTATAATAATTTGGTTACTTCTTACAAGTTTTAAGTGAAGATGGTGTAGTGCATAACCTAAACTCTTTTTATCTTAATTTTAATTTATACATTTCGGTACCGGCCAAGAGGAAACAGCCTGTTCCATAATCTTCAAAATCGGGAACTTTATCATATGTTACAGGTTGACCGTCTTTGGGCCCTTTTCCTGTACCTTGTACGTATCCTAAGAATCCATTGGGATGAACTGCTTCTTTTGTTAATGCATCCCAAGCCTTTAAAACGATAGGTAGGTAAACTTCTTTCTTTAATAATCCGTTTCGGATTCCCCAAGCGATGCCATATATGAAAAGTGAAGTGCCGGAAGTTTCTTTTCCGCCGAAGTCGGATTCATCAAGTAGACTAACATTCCAGAAACCATCTTTACGTTGGCATTGCTTTAATGCCTTGCTCATAGCGAGAAAATCTTTTATGTAATCTGCACGATGAATTTCGTTTGCCGGAATTTCATTAAGCACACGTACTAAAGCGGCATAAACCCAGCCATTGCCTCTTGACCAGTAACAGTTCTTTCCGTTTGGTTCTTTATATGGAGGGTTAAAGTTCTTATCACGCCACCATAAGCCTTCGGATTTATTGAACAAGCCGGTTTGGTCTTCAATATTGCGGGTATGCGAATACATCTCCCACATTTTGTTGTAGTATTTTTGTTCGCCGGTGAGTTTGCCTAATTTGGCATAAACAGGCATTGCCATTTGTATGGCATCTATCCACCACCAGTCGTCTACCTGTGGTGTATTTACTAACATGTCAATGCAGGTTTTAATGTCTCTTATTTTCTCCGGATTTGAAGGGCAGATGCAGTAAAGGTCTATATAAGTTTGGCCACAACATTGGCTATCTGCATTTCTTGTTGTATTGCCATTATTCATTCCCCATTGATGGAAGTTAGCCCATTTATAAGCGTATTGGTAATAATCTTCACGCGGGTAAATGGCATAAAGAGCCATTAATCCCTCGTAGTAAACGCCACGAGTCCAGATATTGCTTGGTCGTATTTTACCTATATTTGTGGGTAGTGTGGGATCAGCATATTTTTCGATAAAGAAATCATTAACTTGAATCAGTGTCTGTAAGGTTTTTTTTTGGAAATTTTCTTTAGATTGAGAATTATCTTTGTTGATTGGTGCGGTTTGAGCATTGACCATTTCAAGTTGAAATGCTCCGCATAGGCAAATAAAAAGTAAAAAAAAGTTTCTTTTGTTCATGGCTATTCTTAATTATATTATCAATAGATTTTTTTTTATTCTTTGTAGGTGAATATTTTGGTATCAGTATGTGCCTTTTTCATAATTTCCTGAAGTTGTTTAACAATATTCGGATTTTGTTTGGCAACATTATGTAGTTCTGAAATATCAGTATTAAGATTATAAAGTTCAAAACGGGTACATTGTGTTGGTACTATGGGAAGTTCAACTAACTTCCATCCATCTTTGAGCACACATTTCTTGCCACCCCCTTCATAAAATTCGTAGTACAGATAATCGTGTTGCTTTTGTGTTTCGGGCTTGTTTAAAATAGTCGGGAGATAGGATATGCCATTTGTCTCGGTAGGAATAGGTAATGAAAGGATATCGCAAACAGTAGGTAAGAAATCCCAAAATGTGGAAATATTCTTTGTTTTACGGGCTTGATGAATATATTTGGGCCACGAAATAATAAATGGTACATGAATGCCTCCATCGTAAAGATCTCGTTTATAACCGCGATATAAACCGTTACTATTGAAAAATTCAGGATTATTTCCCCCTTCTGTATGAACGCCGTTATCGGAAGAAAAGATAATGATGGTATTTTTGCTGATTCCTAATTTCTTGAGTAATTGAATAATCTGACCTACACTTCGGTCTACTTCGGAAACCATGGCTGCATATGCTGCTCTTGGCTTTGGCTGTGAGCGATACTGATAGGGGTCTTTGTTATAATCGGGATTGACGAAAGGAACTTCTTCAAATTTATCGGCATATTTGCCTAAAGAAGGAATGTCAAGTGCGGCGTGTGGCAATGTAATTGCAAAGTATGCAAAGAAGGGTTGTTTGGCGTGTTGTTTGATAAATTCAAGACCTTTGTCCATAATCGAATAGTGGCTGTAGGTCTTTCCGTCAAGTGTTACACTTTTATCGTTTTCAAATAATCGTTTGGG
>JALNVG010000186.1 GCA_023227685.1 Bacteroidaceae bacterium | reverse complement strand
TGTGCACAAAAATAGGAAAAATGATGAAGAATATTGCAATTTTTGCTTCGGGCTCAGGTACAAATGCTGAAAATATTACTAAATATTTTTCAGAGAATGACAAAATCAAGGTGGCCGTCGTTTTGTCAAATAATAAAAATGTCGGCGTTCATGCTCGTGTAAACAAATTAGGAATACCCTCTTTTGTTTTTACTCGTGATGAATTTGTCGAGGGATCGCCAATTTTGGCAAAACTGGAGGAATATCATATCGATTTGATTGTTCTTGCCGGATTTATGAATAAAATTTCTGATTCGTTATTGAAATATTATCCTGAGAAGATTGTTAATATCCATCCTGCGTTATTGCCTAAGCATGGTGGAAAGGGAATGTATGGAATGCATGTGCATGAAGCAGTGGTTGCTGCTGGTGAAAAGGAATCAGGTATCACTATACATTACATAGATAGTCAGTATGACCATGGGAAAATTATTTTTCAGGCAACGTGTCCGGTTTTACCTACTGATACTCCTGAAGATGTAGCGGCGAAAGTACATGCCTTGGAATATGCTCATTATCCTCATGTGATCAAAGAATTGCTTACTGATTAAGACTTTTGATTATAAATCCTAACTGTTGCAGTAATGCTGCTTCACGTAGAGTGGCATTTGCAATGGTGTAGGCGTGAAATTCGCGATGATGGTGAAAGTTTGCCCTAAACCATTCGAATTTTTCTGGTTCTGCGCGTAAAGCTTTGTCTGGAACAAGCGGATTAAAGGGTTTTAATAAAGCTTGCTCTATACGGTTTGAAGCAAACATGTTCATATCGATAATGGGCTCTAGAGGAACGGGGGGAATCACATCTACTATTTTATCTATAGAAAGATGGAAAAAGGTGGCGATATTTTCGAGACAGATCCTTGTTCCATTTGCTTTTCCATCGGCTGAAAATCCGGCGATATGAGGAGTGGCAATCGAGGCTGACTTGAGTAGCTCACGGCTGATATCCGGCTCGTTTTCCCAACAGTCGATGACCATTTCACTAATTTGACCATTTTGATAGGCCTTTAGTAAAGCCTCGGTATCGTGTACGGCTCCACGTGAGGCATTAATATACCAAGGCTGACGTTTCAGTTTTTTGAAAAAAATGGTATCGGCGAGGTGTCGGGTTGCAAATTTCCCCTCCTTTATCAGCGGCGTGTGAAAGGTAATAATATCCGATTTTTCTGCAATGGTATTTAAGCTTACGAAATTAGACTTACCTTCAATTTCTTCTCGCGGCGGGTCATTGCGGAGAACATTCATACCTATAGCAGAACAAACTTTCTCCACTTTTTTTCCAACGTGACCTACTCCGACAATACCAATAGTCTTACCTGCTAATGGTTTATTTGTTTTGAGTGACAAATCAGCGAGTGCTCCCAAAATGTATTGACTGACAGAAACAGCATTACAACCAGGGGCATTCTTCCACGTGATGCCTGCTTCTGCACAGAATTGGGTATCAATATGATCAAATCCTATTGTTGCTGTTGTGATGAGCTTGATTTTACTTCCTGAAAGCAGATTTCGAGTACATTTATCTATACTGCGCACAATCAGTGCATCAGCATCGTGCAACGCATCTGGTGTGAATTCTTCGGCAGGAAGATAGACTACATCAGCTATCGGTTCAAGAATTCCCTTCAGATAAGGGACAGTATTATCGGCTACTATTTTCATTTTGCTCTATTCGTTTTTTTTTAAGATGTCCCTCGAATGTATAATCGCCAAGCTAATTTGGGCGTTATATAGAAGAATATCTCCTCTTTGCTTTTTGAAGCAAAGATACAGTAAGTCTGTAGTAGAACAAAATGAACTTGCTCATTTTTATAATGCGGTACAACTTTTGAAAACACATTCTAGCAAAGCTTTATTCGCATAGCTGTTTTTCTTTTCGGCTTCTTCAGCTTCAAACCAATTGAGCGGAGTTACGTCTTCTCCGCAGATATCAATGCCTATGACATCTTGTTTGCACAAAATAAGTGCGAGTAATTCTTCCAGCTCATTAAGAGATAACGAGCCTTGATCCCAATTGGTTAGTGCAGACTCTTTGTTGAGTACGTCTTTGTCAACCGAAATGTATACGGGCTCGTTTAAATGATTTGTTGCAAACCGTTTCCAGCCTTTTTCGTGTGACAACTCCTGTTCACTGTAGAAAATTAGTTGGCCGGGAAATTGTCCCTTTATCCGTTGCAAAAGAGTATCCGAAGCTCCGATTATACATACTTTCCGAATATTTGGATTTGTATCGAGAGCTTCCTTTACCCAACAACCGCATGACATCAGATTGTCGAACAGTGTAGGCTGCATATCCGGATGATGATCAAATACGATAAGTGAAAAAGGCTCATTAATCTTATCTGTCCATAATTTGCTGACATAATGATAATCGCCCGAATCAATAAAGTGAATGCCTTCGGGCGAGTATGGTGCAATCAGTCGCTTGAGAGTCCGCATGGCTGTTTTATCACAATAACAGTTTGTTCCATTGATCTTACTGCAATCGATCCATTGAAATCTTTTATTGCGCAAGAACTGTTCCTGCTCGTATACATGTGTAAAGTTCATGATGATAATTTGTCGTTCCATAATCAGGTTAATTGATAGTTCTTGACAATAAAGATATATAAATTGTGTTGATAGAATCATACAGTGATTACTTTTTTTTATGTACAAAATTGCATGACAAAGCCGCCATCAAGTTGAAACTATGTTTTAGGGCTATTCCTTTTTTTGTCTGCAATGCCTGTGATCTTATTTTGAATTTGTTTGTGTTCTTAACTTATCAAAGTTTTAAATATCAATATCTTATATCATTTATTAGGTGTTTTTTAGCAGGAGGTTAATGAACAAATATTCTTTTTTTGATGTTACTCTAATATGTTGTATTTAAATCATTAACATGAATTATAGTATAGAATTCTATTTGCTTATTTTTTCAATATTATTCTTATTTAGCTTGCTTTTAGGTAAAACCGGTTATAAGTATGGCGTCCCCGCGCTTCTGATATTCCTTTTTATCGGCATGTTGGCAGGAAGTGATGGGTTAGGGTTACAATTTAATGCTCTGGATACAGCTAAAAATGTAGGCACAGTTGCTCTTTGTGTCATCCTTTTCTCCGGAGGAATGGATACTCGAATGGGTGAAGTGAGGCCCGTTTGGCGGCAAGGCGTAACATTAGCTATTATGGGAGTTCTACTTACAGCGTTGATAACTGCAGGGTTTATATATTGGATAACTAACAGTCTATTCAAGACAGTGGGTTTTACTTTAGTAGAATCTTTATTACTGGCGAGCGTCATGTCGTCTACAGATTCGGCTTCAGTCTTCGGAATACTTCGTTCTCGTAATATGTCACTCAAAGAAAATCTGCGTCCTATTCTGGAATTAGAAAGCGGGAGTAATGATCCGATGGCATATATGATGACTATTGTTTTTATACAAGTGGCTCTTTCTCCGGTTATAGACGGTTGGGAAGTCGTTTTGACATTCATTAAGCAGCTCTCTTTTGGTGTTTTAGTAGGATATACAGTAGGAAAATATTCTCCTAAGCTAATTAATAGAATCAACTTGGATAATGATGCACTTTATCCGGTATTATTAATTACTATAATGCTTTTTGTGTTTGGAATTTCCTCTTTTGTTGGAGGAAATGGTTATTTGGCGGTATATCTTTGTGCCTTATTGTTAGGAAATCAGAAATTTGTGCACAAGCGGAGTACATTAAAATTCTTTGACGGACTCACATGGCTTTCTCAAATAATTTTATTTCTAATGTTAGGATTGTTGGTTAATCCTAAAGAGTTACTGCCCATTGCAGGAATCGGATTACTTATAGGGATATTCATGACCTTTGTTTCGAGACCTATAGCCGTATTTGCAACTCTCATTCCATTCAGAAATATGAGTCTCAGAGGAAAAACATATCTTTCATGGGTTGGATTACGGGGAGCGGTTCCTATTATATTTGCTATATACCCATTGTTGGCTGGTGTGCCTCATTCCAGGGACATGTTTAATATCGTTTTCTTTATTACAATAGTGTCACTTGTCGTGCAAGGGACTACAGTCGCTAAAGCATCGGGAATACTTAAATTGAATTTATTATCATCAGCAAAAATCAAGATGAAAGAATTTGATGTTGAGTTTTCTGAAGAAATAAAAACTTCTATGCGTGAAATAAGGATTAAAGAAGAATATTTATCTAGTGGTTCACGTATTATGGATTTGAACTTGCCCAATAATGCTTTAATTACTATGGTAAAACGTAATGATAAATACCTTATACCGAAAGGTAAAACTCATTTAAAAAAGGATGATTACCTCTTAGTCATCACTGACGACCAAGATTCGCTTAATGAAATTTATCCTGTCTAGGAAATTTTACATCCCAAGTATATTTCTCTTAGTTGTTCATAAGTTTTTTTCCATGCAAATGGAATCTTTCATATCCTTGTATTGTCCATAATTCTCAATATCATGATAACCGAGGCTGTGATACATTATTCCGGCATGTATCCAAATATTCATCTAACTGGTCGCATAGTTTATGAAACCTGCCGTCTTTTCCATCTGTTACTATTATGTTCATACTCTATTTGTGTATTATTTTCTT
Organism: Bacteroidaceae bacterium; assembly: GCA_023227685.1. Classification (GTDB taxonomy): domain Bacteria; phylum Bacteroidota; class Bacteroidia; order Bacteroidales; family Bacteroidaceae; genus JALNVG01. The sequence continues at coordinate 404 of JALNVG010000186.1, read as the reverse complement.
GAAAGGAAGTTTGTTTGGTTTATATATAATAATCCGATTCTCGAATGTAAAATCAATTTTGTTATTCATATAAATAAAAAAAAGTAAACAATACACCGTTGAGTCCATCTATGTTGCAAAGATAAATATGTTTATTTCCTGATAAAATAGTATATACTATTGAAGTTAAAAGTATATACTATCATACCCTCAAAGTATATACTTTCGGATGTCAAAAGTATATACTTTATTTTATAAAAATAGTGATACTTATTTAGTACACTACACCTCATGACAATTGATGGTATTATTTATTGCAAATTTACTTTCAATGTTTTCAAATCTTTCATGTCGGAACTTGTGCCGTACATCAGTTCATATTTGCCCGGAGCTACTTCCATTGTCTGAGTCAGAGGATTGTAGCA
>JALNVG010000185.1 GCA_023227685.1 Bacteroidaceae bacterium | reverse complement strand
TCTTCCTTGATAAGCACCTCTTTCGTTCATCATTTTTTGCAAACGGGCAGTAAATTCGTAGTTTTTTATTCCCCAATCCGGAGCAATCAGCAGATTTTTTGGAGATTGAGAGACAAAACGTTCTAGAACCAAATCGGGGCGAAGATGCTCTACATAGTCAATAACAAGTTCAATATAAGTATTAACATCGCTGAAAATATGAAAATCTTCCGGATGTTCGGCATATTCACCAGCCATCTTAGTTCCCTTGATTAATTGCAACTGATGTATTTTCAACGTTGTCAGCGGGAGCTTCGAAATAAGTTCGGACTGCTTCTTCGATATATCCTCTAACGGCTCCCCGGGAAGACCAAGAATCACATGTCCGCCGGTCATGATACCACTCGACACAGTCCGTTTTATCGTTTCCACTGTCTCAGCAAATGTATGTCCGCGATTGATACGTTGCAAAGTCATATCATTCGTACTTTCAATACCATACTCAACCATCAGAAACGTTTTTTTACTTAAAGCCGCAAGATATTGTAATAAATCATCTGGCATACAATCGGGTCTGGTACCTATTATTATTCCTACTACATCATCCACATTCAGAGCCTCTTCATACATTTTTTTCAAACAATCCGTTTGAGCATAAGTATTGGTATAAGCCTGAAAATAAGCCAAATATTTCATCTGAGAATATTTACCTGCAAAAAAATGCTTACCCTCCTCCAACTGAGCCGTCACCGACTTATCCGTTCTACAATAATCCGGGCTAAACGTCTGATTATTACAATAGGTACAACCACCCCAACCCTTTGTCCCATCACGATTGGGACACGTAAAGCCTGCATTAATTAATATCTTTTGAACTTTATATGGAAAATGTTGCCGTAAAAAAGAAGTATAATCTTTATACAAAAAATGTTCTGTTGTCATTCTTATTTTTTATCAGTGATGGTTATTCTTTCTGAACTCCGTCGGCGTTACCCCCATCAATACCTTAAAGCACTTACTGAAGTACCTCGGATCATTTATACCAACCATATATGCAATCTGCGTCATGTTATAATCACTTTCGGCAATCAATTGTGCTGCGCGTTTCATTCTCATCTCCTTAATAAATTCAATCGGGGCAAGTCCGGTCAACATTTTCAATTTTTTGAAGAAAACCGAACGACTCACCGCAAGTTCACTAACCAAATCATCAACCACCAAATTGCCGTTATCCATCTTTTTTTCCATAATTACCGCCAAATCATCCAAGAATTTTTTATCCTTGGCAGACATCGTCATGGTGAGAGGTTCAGTGGATGTTGATTGCATAGCTGACGCATCAATAGCAATTTCTGAAATACCACCGATATTCTTCATCAACTGATCACGATAAAGTTTCTGCAATTTTTTGCGCTGTACAAGAATATTCTCTACACGAGCTTTAAGATAGGTAGCACTAAACGGCTTCGTGATATAATCATCCGCACCTAATTCCAGCCCTTCAAGCTTGCTTTCTATTGTAGCTTTAGCAGTCAACAGCACTATAGGAATATGACTGGTAGTCACATCCAGACGTAGTTTCTTCGTCATTTCAATACCATCCATCTCGGGCATCATCACATCACTTATAATAATATCAGGAATATATTTAAGAGCCCGATTCAATCCTTCAAATCCATTCACAGCCTCAACAACACGATAAAATGGACAAAAAACAGTTCGCAAAAAGCACCGAAGATCCCTGTTATCCTCTACAATCAACATCACATTTTTAGTCTTTCCCTCCTTATCAGAAATACTATCCTCACATCCATCCTCATTGTTATTGTCAACTTCAGAAACTTCATCATTCGTTTCCACCAGACTATCCGTAAGATTTTCCTGATCTACTACCTGCTCTGCAAAAGTCGGCGTATCGGTATCATCAAGAATAAGCTCCACACTATTATCATAATGATCTTTTCCTTTTAAAAAATTCACTTTAAAACAACTCCCCTCACCCAATTTGCTATCAACAGTAATCGTACCCTTATGCATTTCCACCAAATCCTTGACCAATGACAAACCAATGCCAGTACTTTGTTGAGAAAATAAATTCTTGTCCACGAAATTTTCAAAACGTACAAAGAGAGATTTCTTTCCTGCATCTGAAATACCGATACCTTGGTCTTGCACGCCAATCGATATTGTATGTTCGTCCTCTATGACAAAAACAGATATCATCTTACCATCAGGCGTATACTTAAAAGCATTGGAGAGCAAGTTAAAGATGATCTTCTCAAGTTTATCAACATCCACCCAAAGAAAGAGATTTTCTTTTTCTGTCTGAAACAAAAAATCAATATGATGTTCTTTCGCCACAGACTCAAAGTTACTCATCACCTTGCGAATAAAAGGAATAATGTGTACACGCTGAACCTGCAATTTCATCTTATTATTTTGAATCTTACGGAAATCAAGAATCTGATTGACCAAACGTAACATCCGATTTGCATTTCTTTCAACTACAACCAATTGCTCATGAGCTTCATCTGGCAATTTTGTGTGACCGAGCACATACTCCACCGGACCAACGATTAAAGTAAGCGGCGTGCGTAACTCATGAGATACATTGGTAAAGAACTTTAATTTAATATCTGAGACCTCTTGCTCCACGGAAACTTCACGCTTCAACTTATAAATTGTAAAAAGAATATACGAGACAATAAAAATAATAAAAATAATTGATAAGGCATAAAAGACATAAGCTAATGGCGTTTCCCAAAAAGAAGGAAGTATAACTATCGGAAGAGAACGTACATTATTAGTCCAATAGCCATCACTATTGGTTGAATAAACCTTAAATACATAATGTCCTTTAGGTAAATTAGTATACGTCACACTACGCACCTTATCTGCAAATGTCCATTGCTTTTCAAATCCTTCGAGCTTGTACTTATACTGCACATTCTTAGAATTAATATAGTCAAGTGCCGCATATCGAATAGTAAAAATATTCTCATTATGCGTAAGTTCCAATTTATTAACATCATCCAGATCCACTTTCAGTACAGAATTCTTTCCGGGCAACACCTCTTGATTGGCAAGCAAGAATTTGGAGAAAACAATACGAGGCACATAATGACTCTTCCTTATAGAATCAGGATTAAACATCAATATACCATTACTGGCACCAAACAATAAAGTTCCCTTGGAATCTAAAAAAGATGCCGCCTCACTAAAGCGGACAGGGAAAGTTATCGTATGCCTATCATAATTTTCAAAAGTTTTTTTGGATGGATCAAACTTGCAAATACCATTTTCAGAACTAATCCAAAGAATATGGTGATGATCCTCACGAATAGAAAGAAGCACATCCGAAGGTAATCCGTTCTCCTTGGAATAAGTTTCAAACTTTCCTTGCCCATCCTTATTCACAAACAAGAACTTATTTAATCCCCCTCCGAATGTCGCCAGGAAAATATCCCCTTTCCTTGTCGCTATAATCCAATGTACATCATTATTACTCAAACTCATTTGATCATTAGGCACACGACAGAAATGAATAAACTTAATATCCTTGGGATTTTTAAAATTCTCATTAAACATCAACGCACCGGCCGTTGTTCCCACCCATATTCTTCCCTGATGATCGGAAGTGATAAAACGTGCCTTATAGCAAAGATTTATAGGATAACCTTCGAGTTCATTGCGTGAATTAATAAAAATTGTATGTCCCGCCTTGTCCTTTGACATATAACTGATGCCCCCGGCAAAAGTAGCAACCCATATCCGTTGGCGATGATCTTCATACACACAGTAAACCTCATTATCATTCAAACTATAAATATCATTTTGATTATGCTTATAACGCACAAGACGATAATGCAAACCGTCAGAAGATATAGGCTGTGCACGAACCAGCCCATCCCCTTTGGTTCCAATCCAGACTACCCCCTTCGAATCTTGAATAATAGTATATGCCACGCCATTCAAGGGCGTACCGCGCATAGATATGTCACCTGACTCATTCAAATATCCCAAGTATTTTTTATTGTCGTCATACATCCGTACCATTCCATCCTTGGTACCGATCAAAAGCTGATGATAACGATTTTCACAAATAGCCCTGACTTCGTTGCTTAATGATTCATAATTCAGAGATTCCGGAGTAAGCATAGAAAAGGGGACAGTACGAACAGATACTTTTTCAAGACCTTCCGAATGCGTACAAAGCCATAAATTGCCTTGTTTATCGGAAAAAGCGGCATGAATTTTATTTGAAAATTTCCAATTCTTACTCCCCATCTGATCATAGAAAGGCACTAATTTTTGTTGTTTTCTATCATAGTACGAAAAGCCACCACCATAAGGATGTACCCAGAGATAGCCGTTTTTATCTTCATGAATATTAAATGAAGGCCGTGAACGGTCAATGCTCGTATGTTCAATTTCTATTGATTCACGTTTTACAACTCCGGTAACGGGATTGAAATGAGATACTTCACCGGGAATCTTCTGCTCAAACCAAACCTCTGAAGTACGGTCCACATAAGAAGAAATAATGGGTGCGGATGACAATGCATTACAATTGGCTGCAGTATAATGTGCCAAATTCCCCGTGACCGGTTCATACAAAAAAAAACCGTCCGTATTGGTAGTAATTACTATTTTTCCGCACCGAACAGTATGAATAGAAGTAATCTGTGCTATTGTTGGCAATTTGAGCAAAAAAAACTTCCCGTCAGCTTTTTGATACCGCCATACTCTGCCATTGTTCGATCCGAAACAAATTTCTTTTTTATTTTCCTCTACAGCATAAAATATCTGATTAGATTTACTATTTTGAGTAGGTTCCACAAAATACTCCTTAGGTCTGGTTTTACCACAGGGAAACATACCAAGACCATTGTCAGATAACATCCATTCATTACCTTTCTGATCTTGATGAATATCATAAACATTATGGGCAGGGAAAAGGCCGGATTTAGCAGAATAGACCTCAGCCTTCACCTGATAATTGTGTTTGGGATCTGTTATTACCCTTATAGCGCCATCATCTTCAGTCAATAGCCAGACATTTCCATCAGG
>JALNVG010000184.1 GCA_023227685.1 Bacteroidaceae bacterium | reverse complement strand
TTATACTCATCGGTAGTATACAGTTCTTGGATATGATGCTGATACTTGACCTCAAGTTTATTAATAATTTCATTTGCACCTTCAGGGTTTTTTTTAAACAGATAATCTGAAATTTCAACCAGCGAATTGGTAGTTCCCGACATAGCTGAAAGAACGATTATTTTCTTCTCCCCATCGGTGATTAAATTGGCAACGTCTTTCATTCGTTGCGCAGAACCCACAGAAGTTCCTCCAAACTTTAATACTTTCATTTTCGACACTTTAAATTATTATCTTATATATCTACTCTTTTATCCTCTTTTGGTTTTTGCTCATATTCAGAAGTCACATCAATAAGCCGATGATTTTCACACTGTAACACACGACCGGGAAACAATCGGAGCATCTGCAAATTATGAGTTGACATTACTACACACGAACCGGTCTTGCAAAAATCATGCAAAAGTTTAACAATTAGTTCTCCTGTTTCAACATCCAAATTTCCTGTAGGCTCATCAGCCAAAACAATGGCAGGTGAATTCAACATAGCACGTGCAATAACGATACGTTGTTGTTCTCCTCCCGAAAGTTCATTAGGCATTTTGTAACCCTTATGTTCCATGCCGACCTTACCGAGCACTTCGTTAATCCGTTCTTTAATCTCCGGTTTATTCTTCCATCCGGTAGCCTTAAGTACAAACTCAAGATTACTGAACACATCCCTGTCGATAAGCAATTGAAAATCTTGAAAAACGATGCCCAGTTTACGCCTTAAACGAGGTATATACTTACGCTTTATCGTATGCATATCATAGCCTAAAACCTCAGCTTCGCCACTTTCAATATCCAATTCACCATAAATAGTTTTCAGCAAGCTCGTTTTCCCGGAGCCAACCTTACCTATAAGATAGATAAACTCCCCCTTATGCAATTCCAGATTGACCTCCGAAAGTACACAAAGTTCTTGTTGGTGAATTTCTACATCCTTATATTTAATTAATGCTTCTTCCATGAATTACTATGTCTTTCACGCAGTTCTTTAGCTATATCTTCTATGCGATATCCCTTTGAAGTGAGCAACACAATCAGATGATAAAAGAAATCGGCACTTTCATATATCAGTCTTTCACCGGTTCCATTAGTCGCTTCAATCACCGTTTCAATAGCCTCTTCTCCCACCTTTTGCGCCATTTTATTCACGCCGGATTTAAATAGACTTGTTGTATAAGAATCTTCGGGCATTTCTTCATATCGTTTGCTGATAAAATCCTGCAATTCCTTCAAGAACATGATCGGTTCATCATTTTTCTCTCCCCAACACGTATCCGTCCCCTTGTGACAAACCGGTCCGGCAGGATGTACTTCGATTAGCAAGGTATCCTGATCACAGTCTTCCTTAATCGAAACAACATTTAAGAAATTTCCACTCTCCTCCCCTTTTGTCCACAGGCACTGACGCGTGCGACTAAAGAAAGTTACTTTTCCGGTTGCCAAAGTCTTTTTATAAGACTCTTCGTTCATGTAACCCAACATTAATACGACATGCGTATCATTGTCTTGGATTATCGCAGGAACAAGTCCATTCATCTTTTTAAAATCCAAATTCATATCTATTTCTTATTATTTTATTTTCAATTTCACTCATCAAACAAATCAAAACACCTCAATCCGAAGATTTTGTCTGCCTAACGGTGATTCCTTGGCTGCAAAGATACAATTTTAAATCGGGAATATTAATCTCTCCAAAGTGAAAAACACTCGCAGCTAATGCAGCATCTGCTTTTCCTATAACAAAAGCATCTCGAAAATGTTCTTTTTTACCTGCACCGCCTGATGCTATAATAGGAATAGACAAATGATCGGATAAATTGGCCAGTGCCTCATTGGCATAACCGTTCTTTACTCCATCATGATTCATACTTGTAAAAAGAATTTCACCTGCACCACGATCCTGTGCTTCTTTCGTCCAAAGAAATAAATCTTTATCCGTCTCAACACGTCCACCATTCAAATAACATTTCCAACCCTTCTCAGTTTGTTTAGCATCAACAGCCAATACGCAGACCTGAGAACCGAAATGACGAGCTATTTCATCAATAAGCCCCGGATTACGGATAGCAGCCGAATTAATAGATATTTTATCAGCACCGGCACTCAACAACCTGTCCACATCACTTAATTCATTAATTCCACCGCCCACAGTAAACGGAATATTAATATTTGCAGCAATACGCTTCACTAGTTCGGTAAACGTTTTACGTCCTTCAAAACTTGCCGTAATATCAAGGAAAGTCAATTCATCAGCTCCCTGAGCACTATACGCACGCCCCAACTCTACAGGATCACCAGCCTGACGCAGATTGACGAAATTGATACCCTTCACGGTCTGACCGTCTTTGATATCCAAACAAGGTATGATTCTCTTTGCTAACACAATATATGTTTTTTAGTTATTCAAATCTTTGTAAATCACTCAATTTAATGCGTCCTTCGTACAAAGCCTTTCCAAAAATGACACCCGGTACGGATGCCTCCTCAAGCGCAATTATATCATCAATGCTGCTCACCCCTCCACTGGCAATCAGATAAAGAGAAGGACATTCCTTCAATACCTCCTTATACAATTTCAAAGACGGTCCCTGCAACATACCATCGCAATTGATATCCGTACAAATAACCCGTTTAATTCCTTCTTTCATATAACTCTGAAGAAAAGAAATCAGCGTACAATCCGTCTCATCCTTCCAACCATTGACAGCAAGTTTGTCACCCTTCACATCAGCTCCAAGAATTATCTTCTCATTACCATATCGCTTAATCCATTGGACAAACAATACTGGATCTTTTATCGCTATACTTCCACCGGTCACCATCTGTGCACCATTTTCAAAGGCAATCATAAGGTCCTCGTCCGTCTTCACACCACCTCCGAAATCTATCACAAGTGAAGTCTGGGAAGCGATTTTCTCAAGCACTTTATAGTTAACGATGTGATGAGAAGCTGCGCCGTCCAAATCAACCAAATGAAGTCGGCGTATACCATTAGCCTCAAATTCCAGAGCAACCTCCAAGGGATTTTCGTTATACACTTTCTTACTATTGTATTGGCCTTGCGACAGACGTACACATTTTCCATCAATAATATCTATAGCCGGAATGATTTCTATCATTATATCAAACTTATCAATTCATACTTTTTATCCTACCTTAAATAATAAGAAAAACGTTGTTCACAAATCCAAAAAGTTACGTAAGACTTGCGCACCAACTCTTCCACTTTTCTCAGGATGAAATTGGGTAGCATAAAAATTATCGCGATGCAAAGCAGCACTAAAGGGCTGTATATAATCAGCTTGTGCAATCGTATAATCACAAAGCGGAGCATAGTAACTATGAACAAAATAAACAAAATCTTCTTCGTTAAGTCCTTTTAATAAATCATCCTCCAAATGTCCGATAGTATCCCATCCCATATGAGGCACTTTATCCTCATGACGTTTCGGTATGAATTTCTTAACCTCAATATCAAAAATATTCAAACAATCCACCGTACCATTTACACCTTCCTCCGACCGGCTGCACATTAACTGCAATCCCAAGCAGATACCCAACACGGGTTGTTTGAGATCTTTGATCATTTGCTCTAAGCCCTGAGCTTTTAAGAAATTCATCGTAGTTTCGGCCTCACCCACACCCGGAAAAATGACCTTATCAGCAGCCAACAAAGTTTCCTTATCGGCAGTGACCACCGGTTCTATGCCCAAGCGCCTCAACGCATAATCCACAGAACATACATTACCGGCATTATATTTGATAATCGCGACCTTTTCCATCAACTGAATATTATAGTTTTGTTTTTGTAAGTCAACACTTTACGTTCAATATGCTTGAGCACGGCACGTGAAAGAACTATTTTTTCCAAGTCCCTCCCCTTATTAACCAAATCTTTAATCGAATCTTTATGCGTAATCCGCACCACATCCTGTTCGATTATCGGACCGGCATCCAAATCAGAAGTCACATAGTGGCTTGTTGCACCAATAATCTTCACCCCCCGTTCAAAGGCGGCGTGATAAGGTTTAGCACCCACAAAAGCAGGTAAAAATGAATGATGAATATTAATAATCTTATGTGGATAAGCATTAATCATATCATCCGAAATAATTTGCATATAACGTGCCAGGACGATGAAAGAAATTTTATTTTCCGCCAATAATGCAAGCTCCTTCTTTTCCTGTTCCTCCCTGTTATCTTTAGTAATAGGAAAAACATAAAAAGGTATTTCAAAGCGATCAGCCACCAGCTTCAAATCCGGATGATTACTGATAATCAAAGGTATTTCCACATTCCATTCACCAGCCGTATATCTAGCAAGCATATCATAAAGACAATGAGACATTTTAGAGACAAATACAGCCATCCGCGGCAACCTGTCAGAGAAATAGAGTTTGAAATCCATACTATACTTTTTGGCATACAAAGTTGTAAAATAATCTTCAACCTTCTCTCTGGGTATAAGGAAATTATCCAAATCCCATTCGAGACGCATGAAAAATACATGATCAACACGATCCACATACTGATCCAAATAGACAATATTTCCTTTGTTAACTGTGATGAAATCTGTCACCGCTGCCAAAATCCCCGGTTTATCAGGACAGTGCAATAGCAATTGAGCTGTAGGCATAATTATTTTAATTTATTATTTATTTCCAGCATTTAGTAACACCTGAAACACTTTTTGGTTGCAAAAATAGCGAAATAATACAAAACCAGGAATTTTTAAACCGAAAAGTTTATCGAAGAAGATGATTAAATTTAAAAGTTAGGAAAAAAACTCCTCAATTTTATTGCAGAAATAAAAAAAGCAATTACCTTTGCACCCGTTATTAATAGATAAAAAAATAATATTCCGATGGTGCGGTAGTTCAGTTTGGTTAGAATACATGCCTGTCACGCATGGGGTCACGGGTTCGAACCCCGTTCGCACCGCTTTCAGAGAGTGAATTTAAAAGAAATTCACTCTCTTTTTTATCTTATATATTCCATGTTTATTTCTTTTTGTAATGCATTTGTAACAAGT
>JALNVG010000183.1 GCA_023227685.1 Bacteroidaceae bacterium | reverse complement strand
GTCTGGCAAATTTCTATTATGTAAACGAACTGACTAACGAATCAATCAAGCTTTACCGTGAAGCGTTGGCAAGCATGAATAAACGCCATGAAACGATGGAAAGATGTGTATATGTAGTCAGCCGATTAATCAATATTGACACAGATACAACCAGACTCAAGGAATATTCAAAAATAATAAACAGTTATATTAATGTGTGTAATGCGAAGGGCATTCAAATACTTGACGAGATAAACACGATTGACGATCTGAAAATTCTTTACAATCATTCCCTGTATATGATTGCTTATGCAGAAAAAAAAGCCAATATGATGCTTTATTATATCCAATTATCCGAAAAAATCATCAACGATAAAAAACTTGACGATGAAAACAGCAGAATACAATATGCGCGATTGCTCTATTACAAATTAACCCATGATTATAAAAGAGGAATACCCTTGAGTGAGATTATCTTGAAAAAATATAGAAGAATAAAACGATACAAAAAAATCATACAAACACTAAAAATAAAAAGCGAACTACTTGCTGAAGCCAGATTATATGATGAAGCAATAGCCTGTTACCGGCAATACTATACTCTAAAAGATTCTATATCAGCTGAAGCCCAATATAAGGCACTTGCCTCTTTCAGCAGTCAGCATAAATTCAATCAACTGAAATCAAAAAATGAACAGCTAGAACTAGATGCAGTTCAGAGTAATTATCAGATTACAGCTATGTATTACGCAATAACACTGTTAGTCCTGATATTTGTTATGATGATTGCACTTGTATGGATATTTCACCATCACTCCATACGCTTTCAAAAAGCTAAACGTAAAGCGGAGGAGGCAGACCACATGAAATCAGCCTTTTTGGCAAACATGAACCATGAAATACGAACACCGCTAAATGCCATTGTTGGCTTTTCACAAGTGCTCACGGATGAAGAAGATCAAGAAAGCCGGAAACAATACGCAGAAATTATTGAAAACAACAATATTCTTCTTCAACAACTGATAGGCAACGTTCTTGATTTATCACAAATTGAATCAAACAACATTAGCCTTAACTATAGTGAAGTGGAATTAACTTCTCTCATAAAAGAAATATATAACTCGATGATATTACGTATGCCTGAGAATGTTGAACTGCAAATAGAACCATGCGTTGCTTTTACGTTATATACGGACAAAATCAGACTGACTCAAGTCTTATCAAATTTGTTAAATAATGCAATTAAACATACAACGACAGGATTTATTCGCTTTGGCTATGACATAAAAGGGAATGCAGTCAGATTTTTTGTTGAAGATACAGGAGAAGGTATTCCTGAAGACAAACTAGATAGCATCTTCGGACGCTTTACTCAGCTCTCCAGTTGGAACAAAGGTGTCGGACTAGGGCTTGCCATTTGCAAAGGATTAGTAACTAGAATGAAGGGTTCTATTGAGGTTAAATCGAAATTAAACGAAGGTTCAAAATTTATAATAACGCTTCCGATCTCACATAACAGTACAAAAACGCAAACGGCATCATGAGAAGAATTTCCATCATAATATTCTTCTTTATGCTATCTGCATCTTACATTATACAGCTAGAGGCAAATGAAGATGTTGAAAAAGATAGCATAATGCAGATCTTAAATAAACAACCTAAAAGTGCCAGACTGGAATATCTAAATGATCTGGCACAAAATCATATTATAGAAAATAGATCCATTTTATATGCGAATATGCTGTTTTCGGAGGCATTACAGAATAATAATAAAAAGTATATTGGGAATGCCTGCTTCTTTCTTTGTGCCTATTATTTCAACATTGATAATGATAGCATGCGATATTACATGAAAAAAGTCGAACCTATTTTTCTTTCAGACGGACGATATGAATACCTGTTCAGAATAAAATGTTGGAACCTTTATACCCTTGGATCTGAAGGAAAAAGTGAAGCTGTCTTACCTGAGGTTAATAAAATGAAGCAGTTAGCAAAAAAGGTAAATTACCAGGAAGGGATGATAATGGCCGATCAAGGATTAGCAAATTTTTATTATATTACAGGACTTAAGGCAGAAGGACTAAGGCTTTTTGAAGAATCATATTATAAACTAATAAACATAAAAGCGCCTACACGACTTCTAGTATATCCACTCCTGCAATTAGTCTATCGAAATGAAAATATTCAAAAACGTAGATTTTATCTAAACCTCCTTAATAACTACATTCATAAATTGGAAGTGGAAAAAATAACAAGAGTTGATGAAATTCTTTCTGTAATCGTTTTAAAATTGACCTTCTACAAATATTCAAGTTTAACCGAGTATCTTGCAAGCAATGCAAACAGGATGTTATACTATAATGAATTAGCAAAGAGATATGCAAAAGCAAATAAAATAAACGATCAAGATTATTCATTAAATTATTTAGATTTCTTCTATTACTATCTGATCAACAACAATGAAAAAGCGCTTCAGATCAGTGATTATTTACTGAATATAGCTCTAAAGGGGAATAGAATGGAGGATTATCTGTCTGTCTTAAAAACAAGAAACAATATCCTTAAAAGAACGGGATATTATGAAGAATCACTCAAAGGCTACCGCAAATATATGTATATCAAAGATTCCATTCATTCCAGAACCATATATAAAGAACTGGCAACATTACATGATCAACATGAAATTGATAATCTGCAAGTAAAGAATCAACAAATGGAATTAAAAGCCTCACAGAACCGACTGCAAATAATTACCCTGGTTACAGTAATCGTACTGCTAATCATGATCTGCTCAATACTCATATACATGTCCTGGAGCGGCCGTAAAAGAGCTATCCGGTCAAGAAAAGCAGAAATGAAAGCCATTGAAGCCGACAAAATGAAATCCGCTTTTTTAGCAAATATGAATCATGAAATACGAACACCATTGAATGCGATTGTAGGTTTTTCTGAACTGATAACAAATGAAGAAGATATTGAAACAAGGAAGAAATATGCCGATATCATCATGAGCAACAACGAACAGCTCGAGCAATTGATTGGCGAAGCTCTCGACATTTCAAAAATCGAATCAAATAGCATTGACCTTACCTATTCGAAAGTTGAATTGACTTCAATAATGAAAAACATTTACAATTCTTCCAAAGTCAGGATAGGCGAAGATGTTGAACTTATACTCGACAAATGCGAAGACATTACTTTTTATACAGATCGCGTAAGACTAATCCAGATCATCAATAATCTCCTTAACAATGCAATTAAGTATACAAGAAAAGGACATATCCTATTTGGATACACCAAAGAAGAAAATCAAATTCGTTTTTATGTAGAAGACACGGGTGAAGGCATCCCCGAAGATCAGTTGAACACTATCTTTGTCCGTTTTACTCAACTCAACGATCCAAACAAAAACATCAGCGGGGTAGGTTTAGGCTTAGCTATTTGCAAAGGAATCCTGAAGCAAATGGGTGGTTCTATCACGGTTAAATCTGAAATAAGTAAGGGATCAACCTTTTCTTTTACCTTACCTCTAGTACAACAAAAAACAGAAGAAAAAATCGACAATGAATAAATTATATTACATAGTTGGTATTTTTTTGCTTTTGTTTTGTTACAATAGCCCGGTCCTGGCAAACAGGACCATTAATAAAGACAGCCTGCAGCGGAGTGTAAAATATATGCCTGACAGCACTCGGCTCAGACTTCTATATCAATGGGCTTATAATAATATGCAAGATAATCCATGTAAAGACTATACCTATTTATTATTGGCAGAAGCACAGAAAGCCGGAAGCCGATGGTATTTAGGTAATGCCTATAAACTTCTTGCCTATTACTATAAGAATAAACCAGACAGCATGCGTTTTTATATTAAGAAAGCCGAACCGCTTCTACTTGCCGAACATCGCTACGAAGATGAGTTTACAATAAAAAGCTGGAATATCTTTTTACTCATCAATGAAAATAAAAATGAAGCTGTCTTAGTTGAAACAGATAAAATGAAGCAATTAGCTATTAGTCTTCAATATCCGGCAGGAGAACTTTTTGCAGACATAGCTATTGCTCGTTTTTATATCCAAAATGGTTTGCAAGAAGAAGGTATAAAAATTCTGGATCAAATGGCTTCAAAAATGGATGAAACAAAACTGCCTACAATAAGAAGAATATTTCCTCTGCTTATTTTAATTAGGTACTCTAATGATATAGCAAAACAACGATACTACCTCGATTTACTCAACACCTATATTAAAGAATGCAAATCAGAAAAAGGGATGGCGACAATTGAGTTTGGTTCGATGGACAAAGTGATTATTAAGTATTACATTTATCATGCACTCATTGAATATACTGAAAACAATGCTGATCGTATGTTTCATTATATCCAATTAGCTAAACAATATACTATAAAAAATAATATCACAGAGGATAACGGGATAGTCATGTATGCCGATTTTCTCTATTACTATCTCATTGAAGACTATAATAAAGCTCTCTCTCTAAGTGATGGTGTGATGGCTGCATTTAGGGATTCTAGCAATTATACGGATATTTTCTTATTTGTACTCAATTGTAAAGCTGAAATATATGAACATATCGGACAGTTGAATCAAGCATTGACATGTTATGAACAATATATGACCTTAAAAGATTCGGCAGAATCAAAAACTTTCTATAATGAATTAAGCACTCTACATCAGCAACACAAACTAGACCAACTAACCATTCAAAACAAAAAAATGAGCTTAAATGCTTCAAAAAGTCGTCTTTTGAAAATAGAGTTGGAAGGAAGTCTGATAGTCTTGCTTATAATTTTTATATTACTACTATTTTTGGTGAGATTACATCAAAACGACAGTAAAAGATCGTATGAGGCACAAAAAAAGGCGGAAAAAGCAAACGAAATAAAAACAACTTTTTTTGCAAGTATAAATCACGAGATACGTACCCCTCTAAATGCAATTGTTGGATTTTCGCAAATATTGGTAGAAGATATTGACCCTGAACAACGAGAAAAATTTGCACTTATCATCAAGAAAAATAATATTCTCTTGCAACAACTGATAAGTGACGTCTTGGATCTGTCAAAAATCGAATCGAACAAAATGAAACTATCCTATACGGACGTTGAACTTTTGCCTTTAATGCAGGAG
>JALNVG010000182.1 GCA_023227685.1 Bacteroidaceae bacterium | reverse complement strand
TTGTTGGCCATAGCTATTACTTCTGTAATAAGGTCATCATAGGAAACTGTATGGCTGTTTAATAGTTTGGATAATCGTTGTAATCTCTTAGGAATATAAGTAATGACACCTCTTTCTGTCAAGCTTTTAAGATGGATGACTTTTAATCTTGTGTCTTCGTCAGAAACCTGATTGATCAATTTGTTGAGAAGAACTAAAGCAGAGGTAACCTGCGAACCAAGATTGCCTTGTTGTTTCCCTTCGCCTTCCAGATTGGAATATTCTTTATTTCGAATTACAATAAACATAGAACAGGCCTTTTGAACATGCTCGTGATGATTTTGTATTCTTATTTCTTTTGGTTCATCTACTGATGCTTTAAAGTAATTCATAGCATCGACAGCAGTTATTTCCTCTGTGGAATAGTCGGAAGCGCGGAAAAATACTTTTCTTAGATTGGTCTTTATAAATACTAGTGTCTCGTTTGAGAGTTTCACGCCTTCAAATACTTTTGACTTCCGCCCTGTGCGGCTGCGTAGAGGAAGGTTTGATATGCGATTGTATTCCTTGCGGTTAGTGGTAAACAATTCTCTTAATTCCTCATAGAAAGGTATTTCGAGATTTTTGTCTTCTTCATCCGGTTTGATTCCTTCATCAAAGAGTTTGTCAAGATTTCTGTCGATGATTTCTTCTTTGGAATAGATACGGTTATCTTCACCAAAAGTTGTGTGGAAAGTCTGAATTTTCGAAAGAACTATGCCTTTCAAGTTTATTTGATTATTACCCTGTCTGGATGGGTAAAAAACATAATTATATATGGACTTGGATGTGGAACCGATACGGTTAACACGTCCTATACGCTGCATAAGTTTTGTGGAATTCCACGGAGTATCATAATTGACTACTATGTTACTGCGATGAAGGTTTACCCCTTCGGCAAGTACATCTGTGGTAATCAGAATATTATAATCATTCTTTTTGACTGGGCAGTTGGCATCAAAGTTTTCACGGATAATCTTGAATTGACGATTTCTGTTTTCGGCAGAGATTACAAGAACATCATCGCGCTTGATTCTCTCTTTAAGATAGTTGACTGTTACGAGGGATTCGGAGAATACCACCAGCTTTTGTCCGGGATTACGCGACTTCTTAAAGAGTTCGTGGTTAAGAAGATCTTGGAATGTATCGAATTTGGAATCATCTTCATCTGTTACATTCTTCCAATCCTCGCACATTTTTGAAAGAGTCTTCTGGTCTTTCTTCAGCATATTTAAAAATTGTGGCTCAAAATCAACTGCTTGGAAGACTTGATTTTTGGGATTATCTTCTGACTTTTGAAAGAGTTTTTCCTCTATTTCATCATCGCTCATTCCCAAATCGTAAAGATGATTGATGTCAAGGTCTGGAGCGATAAAAACTTTGTCATTTTCGAACATGTTAATCATATACTGGTTGGCATCCCTGAATTTTTTGAGGGATGCCTTGAAAGCGTGGAAACTGCTTTCCAATCTCTTGACGAGGCCATTCTTGCTGATAGATGCTAATGATCGAGATATTAAATCAGCATTGTCGTACAGACCATTTGATTTTTTTTTAAGAAGAAAAGCAATGGCCTGATACCTTGCATAAGTCAGGTGCATAGGATTTTTCTGGTCGGCCAATAATGACATAGCTTCTTCAAACAATCCTGCAAGGTGGTCGTTTAATTCATACTCTTTTTTTATAGGGTCTTCTACTTTTGAGAATGAGCTTACATCTTTGGAATAACGTTGAACACTCGATATGTCGTGGCGCGTTCTTCTTACCGTTAATGGTTTCACAATGCGTTCTCGCACTTGCTCTGCCAATTTTTTGAATTCTGCCAAATTATATTCCGGATTGGCTTTTAACTTCTTAAATTCCAAGATTAAAGGACTGAAGGTGGCTGTAAGATTTGTAATGCCGTCTATAGTACATCTACGAGGGTCTTGGAAAAGAAGAATCTCGTTGTATATGTCGGCTGGGGTGTTGTTCATAGGCGTGGCAGATATGAGCATCACTTTCTTCTTATATCCGAGGATGTTTCCCTTTGAGACTCTCGGCATCTTGCATATTTCTTGAAGCTGCTCAAATGCATTGGTGGTATGTGACCTGAATTTATGAGCTTCATCAACGAGAATCAAATCATATTCCTCCGGATTCCAATAGTTAAAATCTTCTGCATCAATTACCTTTGAGAGGCTACCATTGGAGACGAATTTTGTGTATTTATCTATCCCGAAATCCTTGAATGTGGTTTTCCAGTTCTGCTCTACCGCAGGAGGGTAAACGACAAGTATTTTTGTGTTGTCACGACCATTTTCAAGAAGAAATTTTTTGGCAATCATCGTAGCAATGACTGTTTTGCCCAAGCCGACAACATCCGCAAGAAAAAAGCCATCGTATTTTAACATTTTCTGGTACCCTTCGATAACGGCATCTATCTGATAATCAAATCTTGTATATCCATCTGGTAAATCAAAAGCGTTCGATGTTTCTTCGCCCTCAACTCTGTCTTTGAAATACTCCATCAGCATTTTTATGTACAGTTCATACGGTGTGACATCGCCTTTTAGGTAGCCGTTTGTTACAATCCCCTCAACATCGTCTGCTTGAATTGGGCATCCTTCAGCTTCTTTCCACAAATCCTCAAA
Organism: Bacteroidaceae bacterium; assembly: GCA_023227685.1. GTDB lineage: Bacteria > Bacteroidota > Bacteroidia > Bacteroidales > Bacteroidaceae > JALNVG01. The sequence continues at coordinate 2,493 of JALNVG010000182.1, read as the reverse complement.
TTCATCCTTGGCAAACTTAACATCTTCATAATTTGTTAGTTTTACATTAAATTCGTATTGTTTATCGGCACTAATGCCAAGACCGTTTCCGGACAGATTACTTGATCCCGTTATGGATGCTCCCATTGTGTACTTATTGAATCCGTCAGGGTAAAGCACATAGACCTTAGCGTGTATTCTCTTGCTTGGATGAGCTCTCAATTCAAGTTTACTTGATTTGATATCTTCAATCATTTGGAAAATGCCGTCTTCAACTTCTTTTGTATACTTAGAGGTTTCTATGTCCCTTTTCAATTTGTAGATACAATCTTCTTTGACTTCTTCCTCTGCTCCGTAAAAGATAAGACCGGTGTTAGCGGCCTTGGCAATGTATTTGTCAACATCAATACCTATTAGGATGCGAACCTTATTAATGTCATTAAGGAATGGCCTGAGTGAGAAATAACCGGAGGCTCTTAAAAAACCGACTATGGCATCCAGGTTTTTTATTGATTTATTATTGGACAATATCCCCTCAAACTCACGTATTAGGGTATTGCCACTTTTATTTGTGAAGAATTGTGTAGCCATAAATTTAGATAGTCATGTTATTCTTGTCTATTTTCTTGTAAATCTCTTGTTTTTCTTGTTGATAGGGGTCTATTTACAAATTATCCATTATCTCCGGTTTAAGCAGAAACTCAAACAGTCCCATAATTAAAAATCCGTTGTCATCGTAATAAGGCTTCATATTGCTTTTTACAATGATAATACGTTTGAACGCATCGTTGATTTTCTTAAGTGATGCTATTTCTTGCTCTTTCTTTTCATTATCGGGCATCATAAGTACAGATTGGATATAATAACGCAAGCTGCCCTGTTCTGCCACAAAATCAACTTCAAGCTGCCGCCTCTGCCGCTTGTCATTGTCTTGCTGCCAGGCTTCCACAAGCCCAACATCTACTCGAAACCCCCGACTGCGAAGTTCATTATAGATAATATTCTCCATAATGTGTGACTCTTCTATTTGTCGAAAGCCGGTAGCTGCATTTCTAAGCCCAATATCTTGAAAATAGTATTTGGAAAGCGTGCCGATATATTTTTTCCCTTTAATGTCATAACGCATTGATTTCTCGATTAGAAATGCATCTTCCATATATGACAGGTATTTTGAAATGGTTTTACTGTCTATTGTAATGTTCTTAACGCTTTTGAATGTATTGGCGAGTTTGTTTGGATTACAAGGTGAACCTATACACGATGCAATAACATTTAGAAGTTCTTGAAATTCATCTTGATTCTTTATAATGCATCGCTCTACAAGATCTTTCAAATAAACGGTTTTCTGAATACCCAACAGAAATTCTTCTTTTTTCTTGTCTCCTTTCAGTATAAGCAATTGTGGAAGCCCGCCATAAGTGCAGTACTCCGACCAGCATTCATACATATCTCCACCTACAGCGTTGAAATACTCGGCAAAAGAGAGTGGATAAATATGAATTTCATCACCGCGGCCACGAAATTCAGTTGCAACATCTTTAGATAGAAATTTTGAATTACTTCCGGTGACATATGTGTCTACATTATGTCTGTGTAACAGACTGTTCAGCACACCAACAAAATCATCCAGCATTTGGATCTCGTCAATGAGTACATAATACATCTTATCATCAATGAATTTTGAATCAAAATACTCCAAAATACTGTCGGGATTGCAAAGCTTTACATTTTTTCTATCATCAAGAGCAATTTTTATAATATGATTGTCATCAATGCCTTCATCGTGCAAATATTTCGAAAAAAGGTTGAACAATAGAAATGTTTTACCGCTTCGCCTAATACCGGTAACTATCTTAATTAAATTGTTGTGACGTCCATCAATAAGTTGATTCAAGAGATGATCTCTTTTTACGACTTTATTGTATTCCATATTTTTGTGATTTAGCACATGTTTTCGGAATGCAAAGATAGTCGACTATCCTTAAATTACAAAACAATCATTCCGAAAAGTTGTGATAATGCACGGATTTTCGGATTAAGATGCTTTCCGGTTTACTCTTTGCGCAGGCATATTGCAATACATCCCACTGCAGTGCGGATACCAGAAAGTCAGCAGACTTTGAGATAGCTATAGCAAGCAAGACCTGCAGCCTTTGTGAGCATTAATTGGCGATATTCAAATATTTGATTATATTTGTGCGCTCTTACAAAAGAGTTTATACTGTTTGTGTTTGCATCCGCGTTTTCATGCGGACATTGAGTTTCCAAATCATCATTATTAATTCTGTTGTCTGAAGTGACAGCCGTGCGTGTTGCTGTCTAAGAAGGTGTGTCCGGATTTGCACGCAAATTGCAGGGTGTAGCGCAAAATGTTGTTATAATGATGAAATCATTTTTTATAGGAAAATTGGAAGTTAAACTCCCTATAGTACAGGGCGGAATGGGCGTCGGAGTCTCACTCTCCGGCCTTGCTTCTGCCGTTGCAAATGAGGGGGGCATTGGGGTAATTTCATG
>JALNVG010000181.1 GCA_023227685.1 Bacteroidaceae bacterium | reverse complement strand
TGTTTGACGCTGCAAAAAGTATCAACAGCATACACGACGGCAGGTCAACGATTTCCAAGGAGGATTTAGATGAACTCAAACTAACATTTCACCTTTTCTTCTTCGATATTCTTGGCATGAAAGAAGAAAGAGCCTCATCAGATACTCGTGAAACGGCTTTCGGTAAGGTTGTCGACATGTTGCTCGAGCAACGGATGAAAGCAAAAGCAAACAAAGACTGGGCTACATCCGACCAGATTCGCAATGAGCTGACCAAGCTCGGCTTTGAAATCAAAGACACGAAAGATAGTTTTGAATGGAGATTAAACAAGTAAAAAGAAATAAAAAATGACCCCTCAAGAATTTTTCAAGGGTGATAAATTCGCCGTCAATGCGGGTATTGAGCTATTAGAAGCAAAGCCCGGATATAGCAAAGCAAAGATGGTGCTCACCGAAAAACATCTTAATGCGGGAGGGAGAACACAAGGAGGAGCAATATTCACTTTGGCCGATCTTGCTTTGGCAGCCGCCGCCAACTCGCACGGACGATTGGCCTTTGCCCTTTCTTCCCATATTACTTTTCTTCGCAGTAGTGGCCTCGGCGATACACTCTATGCCGAAACACACGAAAGATATATCGGCCGGACAACCGGATGCTATCAAATAGATATCACCAATCAAGACAACAAATTAATTGCAACATTTGAGTCGAGCATCTTCCGCATGGATGATACCGTACCGATTAATCTATGCGAGAAGTAAGCGGGTAACGATTACCACTTACGGACAAAAAATAAGCCTTGGCTATACCAAAATTCAAATATAAGTCCAAACGAATAGGAAGGTGATTGTTATCATCAGAGACATAAAAAGTAATAACTTCATCAATCTTCTTTTTATTATTGTTCTGCACCAATGAAAGAACATGACAACGGTATGAATGTCCATCTTTCGCCTCGATATTTCTTTTACCTTTATAAGTAAGTATCTGATTTTCAATCCTTCTACCGGTCACTACAGAAAATTTTATCTGTTGGCCTATCTTATAACTATTAAAATTATAATTTCGCGCCTTGGCAAGAATGCTCAGCATATCATATACGTGATGATCTTCAGTAGAAGTAACAACACGCTTTCTACCATTTTTATATGTACGGCGCTGACTCACATTGCACTGCCCATTGTTATCATAGGAGTACCAAGCTTCATCTACCGCATAATGTTTCCCTTCTTCTGAGCACTTGCGATAATAATAAGGTATCAGATCCTTGTCAAATACACAAGTCAGTGTATCACGCAATTTAAAAAAGAAATCTGCCCGATTACTACCCGAAGCCAATAACGTCATTCGATAAGCCGGTTTGGATTTATAAGTAGTTGCATAAGTGCTTAGACTGGCCTTACCGGCCTTTACCCATACAAATTTCCAACTGAAATTCAATTCATATTCTACCCTTTCACCGGCCTTAAACGCAGTATTGGCCGAATCACACTGAGCAGAAAGTAAACCACTTAAAAAAGTCACGCAAAATAAAAATAACAATAGCTTACCTATTGGTACCGTATGTGCGACTATTGCTACCTTTCTTCTTATTCTTTTTATCATCAGCTTTTTGCTTTTTAAGTTCTTCAGGTTTCTGTTTATCAGCAGCCCTCTCTTTCACATTCCAAGGTTGCGTAATATCCCACAAAGCCTTATATTCCAAAATACGAGGGAAATAATACACGGTTTCGGGCTGTAATTTCTTCTCATAATCACCGGTATCCCAAACACCATTATTATTTCTATCCACAATCAGTCTGGCAGCATACTTTCCAGGATTCAAAAAATAGAAATCAGCTACCCCCTTCTTTACTTCACGCCTACGCACTACCTTGTCTTGCGTACTTAGAAGTTCCATAAAAGCTGTAGTATCCACACCGGAGATATTAAAATGCAACGAAAAATATTCATCCTCACCCCTCACCTTAAAATCCTGTTTTATCTTATCGGTAAATGTCCCATAGTAACCATGAAATGCCATGGAATCAACAGTAAACTCATACTCTCCTTTGGGTGCCCAGTTATAGAACAAATTAAATATACGATGGTTTACCGAATCGCGTTCGAATTGAAAAGGCACAGGTTTCCATAGAGAATCCACTTTTTCCGAAAGATGAATAGCCGTACTGTCATACATGGCTACAGGCTCACCGAAGTTAAGTGTAATATAATCATAAATATCCATAGATGACGGAGCATGCACATTTACAGGCAAAAATAAAGTTTGCAGTTCTTTGTCTCCCTTCTTCTTCTTTTTGCCTTTATGACTATCATCTTTAACTTTATCCTCGTTTATCATCTTTTGTTTAGCCCTAAGATTCAAAGTATCCGTACGGGGCACAAGTTTGTTCAACGTATCTGTATATAAATAGCTCAAGCTCATCGACAACGTATCTTTTTTATATAACAAAGAATCTTTGATCCAATAATTAATTGTATCGTTCAAACTATTACTCTCGATGATAAAAGCATTCTTTTCATCAAAGTTTAAGCCCTTTAAGGTAGGCAGAGTATCCGCCCTGTCTGAAAAATAGAAAGTGAATTTGTTTGGTGTGAGCCGTTCACTTTTAACAAGATATTGAGAATGAACATCCTCTTTGAATGCCCGGAGAAGAATATTATCGGGCATATAACGAGTGACCGGTCTTTGATATACAGTATCATAAGTTACCGAATCTACCCACGACGTATCCATGCGAATACTGGGCTCATGAGTCGGAATAATCAAAGAATCATCGAAAGCGATCTCCTCATTTTTTTGATTGAAAGCAAAATTTTGATCGGCATCCAACAACGCATATATGTGATATTTGCCCGGAGCGATACCTTTGATAACAAAATGCCCCCGACTATCGGTACGTGAAAGACGACAGAAAGGTAGTTTTACAAAAGCCGAATCGTTCAGATCAGAATGTAAACCAACAAGAATACCTTTTACCGGTTCCAAATTTGAGGCTTCGAGCACTGTACCGGAAACCTGCAACGTATCTATTTTATTTCCGGTAGAAAAAGAATAAGAAAAATTTCCCAACGGATTCCCCTCGTTATTGTCCAAGATAGCATCAGAGAAATCAATAGTATAAGTTGTATTCGACTTCAAGGAATCAAGTAAATCAATACTGATTTTCTTACCTGAGGCCTTAATTTCGGGTTGTAGCAACTGAGGGGGCGAAACAACCACTTTCTCAGAAGCATTTTCAATTTTGATAAACTCATCGAAAAGGAGTACGATCTTTTTTTTAGTATTATTCAACGCTTCCGGCTTCGGATTGCTACTAAGGAATCGAGGAGGCGTCACATCTTTCGGACCGCCGTCGGGATGACCTATATTGGCACAAGAATACAAAGCGCCTAACGAAAGGGCACCCCAAAATAATTGGCGAACAATTCGCTTCATCTGTTTATCTTTTAATACTCTCATAATACAAAAATAGGAGTTCTCGACCAATAAATATCATTTTCCACAATAATTTATTATAAAAGCTATTACAAATCATTTTTTATCGTAAAAACATCTATTTTGAAGCATAAAATGAACGATGATTAGAGGCTCCTAAGAATTATAATTATTATCTTTGGCAGAAAGTTAAATCTAACAAATACAAACCGATGAGAAAACTATTTATTACTTGTTCCCTCGTTCTTTGCGGACTCGCCTCAATGCAAGCCCAAGGCAATGAATGGCAGAATCCTGGGGTAAACGAAATTAATCGTCTACCCATGCACACCGATTATTTTGCCTACGCTACACCGGGTGAAGCAACAAAAGGCATTAAAGAATCGTCTGTAAACTACATGACCTTAAATGGTACTTGGAAATTTAACTGGGTAAAAGATGCAGACCAAAGGCCCATGGATTTCTTTAAAACATCCTTTAACGACAAGGGATGGGACACGATGAAGGTTCCTGCCATTTGGGAACTTAATGGCTACGGAGACCCCATTTATGTAAATATCGGATACGCATGGAAGAATCAATTCGAGAGTAATCCTCCCGAAGTACCTATTGAGAATAATCATGTAGGTTCATATCGGAAAGAGATTGTGATACCAGCCGATTGGAAAGGGAAAGATGTCTTTGCTCATTTCGGTTCTGTTACCTCTAATATGTATCTTTGGATAAACGGCCATTTTGTCGGTTACAGTGAAGATAGCAAACTTGAAGCCGAATTCAACTTGACAAAATATCTCAAACCAGGCAAGAACCTGATCGCTTTTCAAGTATTTCGTTGGTGCGATGGCACATACCTTGAAGATCAGGACTTCTTCCGCTTTTGCGGAGTAGCACGCAATTGCTATTTGTACACACGTAACAAAACGCACATTGAAGATATACGAATCACTCCCGATTTGGACTCCGAATATAAAAATGCTACACTGAACGTAGCAATCTCTATGCTAGGTAAGGGTACTGTGAACCTCAATCTGACCGACGTACAAGGAAACAGCGTTGCTCAAGGCACATTGAAAGGGACAGGCAAACTATCTACAACACTATCAGTCAACAACCCGGCCAAATGGACAGCAGAGACTCCAAGCCTATACACCCTGACGGCTACATTAAAATCCGGAAATACAATACAAGAAGTAATTCCACAAAAAGTAGGCTTCCGCAAAATAGAAATCAAGAACAGCCAATTGCTTGTCAACGGCAAGCCTATTCTTATCAAAGGTGCCGACCGTCACGAAATGGATCCCGATGGAGGTTATTATATTTCACGCAACCGGATGATACAAGACATTCAAATCATGAAACGTTTCAACATCAACGCCGTCCGCACCAGTCACTATCCGGACAACAATATTTGGTATGATTTATGCGATGAATACGGCATTTATCTTGTTGGCGAGGCCAATTTGGAATCTCACGGAATGGGTTACGGCGACAAGACTCTTGCCAAAAATCCAATCTTTGCCAAGGCACACCTGCAACGCGACCAACGCAATGTTGAGCGTAACTACAACCACCCATCTGTTATTATCTGGTCTATGGGTAATGAAGCAGGTTTCGGACCAAACTTCGAAGCGTGCTACAAGTGGACAAAGAATGAAGATAAATCGCGTCCTGTACAATATGAAAGAGCCGGAATGAATAATTTTACGGACATCTTTTGTCCGATGTATCTTT
>JALNVG010000180.1 GCA_023227685.1 Bacteroidaceae bacterium | reverse complement strand
TGGAAATCGGCTTTGACATAATTGGTAGCAATACCGACTAAATCAACAAATCCCATCGAAAAAAAAGCCAACATGACGGGAGCTATCTTTGCATAATTAGTTTTTGAATTTGACATGATAATCAGTTTATTTAGGGATTACCTCCATATCTTTGTTGCCATTAGTATTCAAGTTTTTAATCATTAGAAATTTATGGTATAAATCCTGCCACAAAGATAAGTAACGAACTAGACAAGAACAACAAATGAAACTAAAATCTATATAAATGTCACATATTAGCTGACAACTGAATTATTTTAGCTTATATCTCATTCATTCAACAGATTTACTGTTTATTTATTATTTGATTAATTACTTTTGAACCTAATATTATACCTTTTTGTGAGATAAATACTCTAGCCCGTGTATGCGGGCTATATAGTTTCCATACACGGGCTATATGGTTTCCGTACGCGGGCCGGATAGACTCCGTACACGGGCCAAAGTAATTAAGCAAGAAATATAGATTAATAATGAGATGTAACTACATTAATTATAAGAAGAACCGGCTTAATAAAGAAAGAGTATCAGTAAAAGAGAAGAAAAAAATATCATGGATAAAAGGGGCCCAAAAATATTCAACTGATATAGTATGATTCCAATTTCTAAATATTATCTTTGCCCCATCAATATTTTTTTTGTTATGTGCAAAAAACACCTTCGTTATATCTCCATTACAATACTGTTTATCTTATTAAATAACAAGGTACAGACTTCATTTGCACAAGAAATCAATTATCAATTTTACGAAAACATATCTTTGGGATCCGGAGCCAACTTCGTTAGCTGTTTTATTCAAGATCCGCAACATATGATTTGGATCGGCTCCAATAAAGGACTCTACAGCTATGACGGCTATTCAGCCTATCCGCATTTTCAATATGGCGCGATATCAAATACACGCATCTATTGCGGCATTGTTGTAGATAGTACCTCCATGTATTTGGGAGCAGACCGTGGGTTACTCTTATATAACTATAAGCACGATACCTATCAGCTGGTAGGCAAAAACTTCCCTACCGATATACGAACGATGGTGAGAAAGGGTAATAGGCTATGGATCGGTTCACTAAACGGATTATATTGTTACCGATCGGACTTAAAAACACTGACAAATTATAAGATAAAAGATAATCCGGGTTTGTCAAACAATACTATTTACTCCATTATTTGTGCGAAGAACGGCAAGAATTATATAGGAACTTACAATGGTTTCTGCTCATATGATCCCGCAACAAAACACTTTCGAAATATCCCCCTACCCCGAAATTCTCAAAAGAATAATGTTTTTGTCAACTCTTTGCTCGAAGATGAATCCCGTCATTGCATCTGGATCGGAACAGAAGGTAATCTTTACAGTTATAACCCTACAAGTGGAGAAATCAAACAAATCAAGCGATTTCACGATAATTCAATTAAGTCTCTGGCTTTGGATGCCAACAATCAGTTGCTCATAGGCACCGACAACGGACTGTATATCTATAACAACAAGGATAACCATGATATACACATCATACACGATTCTCGAGCTGATTATTCGCTAATCAATAATATAATTTGGAGCATTTTCAAAGATAAGGATAATAATATATGGCTTGGCACGGATTATGGCATCTCGCTAAATTCTCATCATTGGCGTGCCCGTTACATTCCAATCTCTTATTTCACCAAAAAAGGAGATGGCAATCATTTCTATACCATTTACAAAGATTCACAACATAACCTATGGTTGGGGGGAACAAACGGATTGATCAGAACTGCCCCATCACTTGAAAAGGCATCTTCATCTACTGCCTGGTTCAGAATGGGAGATTCCAAATATCCGATAACGCACAACCGTATCCGACAGATTTATGAAGACAATGAACATCAGTTGTGGCTCTGCACTGATGGCAGCATACAACAATGGGATGCCAAGAAGAAAAAATTCATACGTTATAGTCTAACGGATTCCACACATACGTTCAATGCCAATTGGGCCTATAACATGTTTGAAGATTCTCAGAAACGCCTATGGATAGCAACGTGTCTGGGAGGTATTTTCGTAGTAAACAAACAACGGATGTTGCATACTCCGGGCATTTGTGTGGCCGACTATGATTTCAACAAAAGCAACGGGCTCACCAGTTCTTTCATTAATCAAATAGCACCGGATAAGGAGGGCAATGTATGGGTGCTTTTATACGGAAAGGGCATCCAAAAGATAAATGCCAAAACTTTTCAAATCAAGACTATTAATATTAGTAACGCAAAAGACGAAACAAATCCCAATTATTTGCTCATTGATAAAAACGGACTGGTTTGGATAGGACTTCCGGGAGGACTTATATATATTAATCCGAAGGATGATGTCCCCCACCACATTTCTTATGATCGATTCACACATAATGAAATACTCTGCATGTGCGAAATAAAGAATGAAATATGGATGTCGACCACAGACGGTATACTGATTATTGACAAAAAGAGAAAATGCGTGTTGCGATCTATCGGTGCAAGTAAGGTCTTTTCGAGTATCTATTATGATGAGCAAAGCAATATACTTTACATGGGGTATGCCGACGGCGTTGCAAAAACTTCACCCGAACAATTCACTGAAGATAATATCCAACATCACATCATACTTTCATCACTTTATGTAAATAATGAACGAATGATGTCACAACAGGGAATGAACATCCGGTTTGCACGTCCGCTAACTTTTAAATATAAAGAAAATCACCTCGTATTCGAACTATCGGACTTACCCTATTCCCAAACAGAGAAAAGCACATTTATATACAAGCTAAAAGGAATTGATGAACGCTGGAATAAAATTGCCGATAACACAAACCACATCACTCTCAATAACTTGAAGAGTGGCCAATATGAACTGTTGGTAAGTCGTTTGGATATGAATAAACAGCCTCAGCAAGAGATACTCTCCATACCTTTTATTATCCGTCCGCCTTGGTATTATACTTGGTGGGCAAAGAGTATTTATATCTGTTTGTTCTTGACTTTGGTCTTTTGGATTATCAATTTCTTTCGGGTCCGCGGATTACTCAGAATAGAGAGGTTGGAGAAAGAGCAAATCATACAGCGATCCAAACAAAAGATGGAATTCTTCACCAATATCTCGCATGATTTCAAGTCACCGTTGAGTATGATTATCGCACCGGTTAGCGAGATATTAGCGGAAATTAAAAGCCCCAATTACAAAAAACAATTGGAAATCGTTCAACAAAACGCAATGAAGCTTAATTCGATGATCCATCAATTAATCAATTTCGATCGGGTTGAGAATAATGATATAAGCTCAAGTTTAATTCTATCAAAGATTGATTTTATCGAATTGGCCGGAAAAATATACAAGAACTTTGCTGATGGTGAATTTAAGAAAAGGCAACAACATACAACTTTTATATCCAATTGCGATACCTTATATATTAATGTGGATGTATTGAAAATCGAATCGATCATTGGCAATCTTCTTTCTAATGCTTCCAAATATACACCCGACAATGGACATATTGATTTCTCGGTGATCAGAAATAACGATACATTGGAGATTAAAGTCACTGACTCAGGTATCGGAATTCCCGAAAAAGATTTGCCGTATGTGAGCCAACGTTTTTTTCAATCTTCCAAAACTTACGGCAAAAAAGAAGGAACCGGTATCGGTTTATATCTGGTTAAGGCTTATACCGAACTGCATAACGGAACGATGTCTATCTCTTCAATAGAGAACAAAGGAACAACAGCCGTGGTCACTATTCCGATAAACAAGGAACTCACATATACATCCATAGCAGCAGAAACCACCAACAATTCACCGGTGGTATTAATTGTTGATGACAACAGAGACGTCGCAAATTATATCGTAAGCATACTGCAACAACATTCATTCCACTGCCTGGTAGCCTATAACGGCAAAGAGGGATTTGATATCTGCCATCGCTCCATTCCCGATTTAATCATTACGGATATGATAATGCCCGAAATGAACGGATTGGAAATGTGCCGACAGATACGCAAACTCATACCTACTTCTACCATCCCAATCATTATGTTGACAGCCAAGAATGATGTGCAGACTGAAATAGACAGCATTCGCTTGAACATCGATGCTTTTATAGCAAAACCCTTTGACACTCAAGTTTTATTATTACGGGTCAACCAGCTCATAGAAAAGTCAAAGTGCGTGGAGAAAAAAGAACGTATCAAGGTTATTACAACAGTCAATGAGATAAAAGCTGAATCGTATGATGAAAAATTATTGGCCAGGGTTACAAAGATTATTGAAGATAAAGTAAGTGATTTTGATTTTAATGTCAACGCACTTTGTGAGCTCACGAGCATCAATAACAAACAACTTTATCGTAAGCTAAAACAATTGACAGGACAAACACCGGTAGATTATATCAAATCCATTCGCATGAAAAAAGCATCGATGCTTTTAAAACAAAAAAAATTCACCGTAGCCGAAGTCATGTATATGGTTGGCTTTTCCAATCATTCCTATTTTTCCAAATGCTTTCATGAACAATATGGAAAAACGCCCAAACAATATATGGACGAGGATAAATAAATACCGCTGTAGGCATGCTGAGCGCAGATGTCCTATTTTTATCTCTTATTGTCCATTCTCTGCTTTTTTAATAAAATCCTTCCTTTTATATTTGTCGCCAGTTAAACTATAAAATTGATGCGATGAAAAAACATCCTATTTATTTTCCCAAAATGTCAAGATACATTATATTGTGTCTGGTGTTATTAATGACTACTGTTGCGGCTATGGGCCAAACAAGTAGTGTAAAAGTGACCGGAAAGGTCATCGACGAAACAAATCAACCGATGATTGGTGTGACCGTAGTTGTAAAAGGAACCTCTATAGGAACAACAACCGATTTGAATGGAAACTTCTCTTTATCCATTCCTAAAAGCACCAAAGAGCTTCTCTTCTCTTATATCGGATATAAATCCTCACAAGTTGCCATTCCTGCCAACCATATCATTGATTATCAAATGAAATCCGAATCTCAGTTACTGAACGATGTAGTCGTTATCGGATATGGAACACAACGAAAAAGTGACCTTACCGGATCCGTTTCCAACGTAAACAGCAAAGAATTCAACCAAGGATTAATCA
>JALNVG010000179.1 GCA_023227685.1 Bacteroidaceae bacterium | reverse complement strand
CTCCTGCATTAAAGGCAAAAGTTCAACGTCCGTATAGGATAGTTTCATTTTGTTCGATTCGATTTTTGACAGATCCAAGACGTCACTTATCAGTTGTTGCAAGAGAATATTATTTTTCTTGATAATAAGTGCAAATTTTTCTCGTTGTTCAGGGTCAATATCTTCTACCAATATTTGCGAAAAGCCAACAATTGCATTTAGAGGGGTACGTATCTCGTGATTTATACTTGCAAAAAAAGCTGTTTTTATTTTGTTCGCTTTTTCTGCCTTTTTTTGTGCCTCATACGATCTTTTACTGTCGTTTTGATGTAATCTCACCAAAAATAGTAATAATATAAAAATTATAAGCAAGACTATCAGGCTTCCTTCCAATTCTATTTTCAGAAGACGACTTTTTGAAGCATTTAAGCTCATTTTTTTGTTTTGAATGGTTAGTTGATCTAGTTTGTGTTGCTGATGTAGAGTGCTTAATTCATTATAGAAAGTTTTTGATTCTGCCGAATCTTTTAAGACCATATATTGTTCGTAACATTTCAATGCTTGGTCCAGCTGTCCGATGTGTTCATATATTTCAGCTTTACAATTAAGAACAAATAAAAAGATATCTGTATGATTGCTGGAATTTTTGAATGCAGCCATTACGTCATCACTCATAGAAAGCGCTTTACTATAATTTTTTGTGAGATAGTGATATAGAAAATCGGCGTACATGATTATCCCGTTATCCCCTATGATACCATTTCTCATCGTATATTGTTTAGCTAATTGGATATAATGAAACATGCGGTCGGCATTATCCTCTGTATATTCAATGAGTGCATAGTAGATATAATATTTTATAATCACTTTGTCCATTGAATCGAACTCGATTGTAGCCATTCCTTTTTCTGATTTGCATTCTTTGATATAGTTGTTGAGTAAATCAAGGTAGTAGCGCTGCTTTGTTATATCATCAGAGTATCTAATCAGAATTAGAAGTGGAAATATTCTCCTTATTGTAGGCAGTTTCTTTTCATCCATTTTTAAAGCCATTTGATCCAGAATTTTTACCCCTTCATCTTGTAGGCCATTCTGTATATAAAAACGGGCAGTAGCTATATCTGCAAAGAGCTCTCCTGCCGGGTATTTAAGACTAATAGCTAATTGTTTCATCTTATCTGTTTCAACTAAAACATCTTCATTCTTGTTTTCGCTAATAAGTAAAAAGATATTCCAACTTTTTATTGTAAACACATCTTCGTAACGATGTTCGGCAAGTAGAAGAGGTTCAGCTTTCTTAATATAAAAACGCATGCTGTCCGGTCTATTCTTATAGTAATAGGCAAGAAGTTTATATGCATTACCCAAGTACCATCGGCTTCCGGTTTTCTGTGCTTCTGCCAATAACAAATCGGTGTAGTCTTTACATGGATTATCTTGCATATGGTCATAAGCCCATTGACATAACAATCTGAGCCGGGTGCTGTCAGGGGTATATTTTATAATCTGTCGCAGGCTGTCTTTATTAATAGCCCTGTTTGCCAGAACCGGACTACTGCAATATAACAGAAGCAAAAGAATATCAAATATGTAATATAATTTATTCATTGCCGACTTTTTCTTCTGTTTTTTGATGTATTAGAGGTAAAATAAAAGAAAATGTTGATCCCTTACCTACTTCGGATTTCACTGTGATAGAGCCACCCATTTGCTTTAGTATCCCTTTACAAATGGTTAGACCTAAACCTACACCGCTGACGCTTTTGTTTGGGTCGTTGAGTTGGGTAAAACGGACGAAGATGGTGTTTAGTTGATTTTCGGGGATGCCTTCGCCTGTGTCTTCTACATAAAAACGAATTTGATTTTCTTCTCTGGTATACCCAAATAGGATATGTCCTTTCCTTGTATGTTTAATTGCATTGTTAAGCAGATTGTTCATGATCTGAATTAACCTTACGCGATCTGTATAAAAAGTAATGTCTTCGCAATCGTCAAGTATAAGTTCAACATCCTCACCTATCCTGACTTTGGAAGAATTGTAAATGTTTTTCATTATTGAATTCAATTCAATTTCCGAATAAGTAAGGTCAATGCTATTTGATTCAATTTTTGAAATGTCGAGAGCTTCGCCAATAAGTTGCTCGAGCTGTTCGTTGTTGCTCATGATAATATCGGCATATTTCTTTCTTGTTTCAAGATCTTCTTCATTTGTAATCAGTTCAGAAAAGCCTACAATAGCATTCAAGGGCGTTCGTATTTCATGATTCATATTGGCTAAAAAAGCTGATTTCATTTTGTCGGCTTCAATGGCTTTTATTTCTGCTTTTCTAGACCGGAGAGCTCTCTTGCGGCCGCTCCAGGACATGTATATGAGTATTGAACAGATCATGATTAACAGCACGATGACTGTTACCAGAGTAATTACTTGTAGTCGGTTCTGTGAAGCCCTTAGTTCCATTTGTTGATTCTTTACTTGCAGATTATTAATCTCATGTTGATCATGTAATGTTGCCAGTTCTTTATATATGGTTCTGGAATGAATGGAATCTTTGATATACATATATTTGCGGTAACCTCTGAGAGATTCTTCGTAGGACCCCATCCTTTTAAGGATATTGTTTCTTGTTTTTAAGACACACAGATAGTCCTCCATTCTATTTTTCTCTAGAGCTGTATCCAGCAAATAATTACTTATCTGTAGTGCTTTTTCATTGTTGTTGATCAGATAATAATAAAAGAAGTCTAAATAATTAAATGCATAATCTTGGTCGTTTAATTTATTTTCTTTTGCATATCTCTTTGCTAATTCATTATAGTATAACATCCTATTTGCATTGCTTGCAAGATATTCGGTTAAACTCGAATATTTATAGAATGTCAATTTTAAAACGGTTACAGAAAGAATTTCATCAACTCTTGTAATTTTTTCTACTTCAAATTTATGAATATAGCTATTGAGAATGTTTAGGTAAAATCTACGTTTTTGGATATTTTCATTTCGATAGATCAACTGCTGGAGTGGATATATTACAAGTCGTATAGGGGCTTTTATTTTTATTAGCTTATAATATGATTCTTCAAAAAGTTTCAACCCTTCAGCTTTCAGTCCGGTAATAAAGTAGAAATTTGCTAATCCTTGATCGGCCATTATTGATCCTTCCAGATAATTCACCTTTTTTGCTAACTGCTTCATTTTGTTAACCTCAGGTAAGACAGCTTCACTTTTCCCTTCAGATCCAAGGATATAAAGATTCCAACATTTTATTCTGAACAAGTATTCGTATCGTCCGTCTGAAAGGAAAATAGGCTCGGCTTTTCTCATGTAATATCGCATGCTGTCATTATCAATGTTGAAATAATAGGCACAAAGAAAGAAACAGGCGTTCCCAATATACTTTTTATTATTATTATGCGATGCCTCCGAAAACAGCATATTCGCATACAGAATGGATCTGTTTTCTATAATATGATTTTGTGCCAGATTATTTAGATATTCGAGTCTGATGCTTTCCGGTTGTCTATTTAAAATCTGCATTATGCTCTCTCTTTCAGCATTTTCATTTGCATCTAGTTGTATAAAAGATGCAGATAGCGTAAAGAAAAATAATATGATGAAAATTCTTTTCATGATGCTGTTTGCGTTTTTGTACTGTTATGTGAAATCGGAAGCGTTATTATAAATCTCGAACCTTCGTTTAATTTCGATTTAACCTCAATTGAACCCTTCATTCTGGTTACTAATCCTTTGCAAATAGCGAGTCCTAGTCCGACGCCTTTGTTCCAGCTGGAGAGCTGAGTAAAGCGCCCGAAAATGCTATCTAGTTTGTCCTCAGGAATACCTTCTCCTGTATCTTCAACAAAAAATCTGACTGCATTTTCTTTTATGTCATAGCCTAAGCGAATAAATCCTGTAGCTGTATGTTTAATTGCATTATTTAACAAATTTGATAAGACTTGAGTCAGTCTGATTTTGTCCGTATATAGCGTAAAAGCAATGCATGGCTTTATTTGCAGTTCAACATTCTCAGGCATTCGTAATATCATCGAGTTATATATTTCTTTTATGAGAGAAGTCAATTCCACTTCACTATAGTTAAGGCTAATGTTATTTGATTCAATTTGTGATAAATCAAGGACATTGCCGATCAGTTGTTGAAGAAGAATGTTGTTGTTCTCAATAATCTCTGCGTATTGTTTCCGGCTTTCTTGATCTTCTTCATCTGTGAGCACTTGTGAAAAACCGACAATAGCATTTAGCGGTGTTCGTATTTCATGGTTCATGTTTGCCAAAAAGGCTGATTTCATGTGGTCTGCCTCTTCTGCTTTATGTTTGGCTTTTTGAAAACGTACGGAGTGGTGATGGAATATCCATACAAGTGCAATCATCATAACAAATATCAAAACTAGCAGTGCTATTGCGTAATACATAGCTGTAATCTGATAATTGCTCTGAGTTGCATCTAGTTCTAGCTGTTCATTTTTTGACTTCAACTGATTGAATTTATGCTGACTGCTGAAAGAGGCGAGCGCTTTATATTGGGCTTCAGCTGATATAGAATCTTTCAGGGTATAGTATTGCCAGTAACAAGCTATTGCTTCGTCATATAATCTGGCTTCAGCAAGTAGCTCACTTTTGATTTTGAGTGTTTGTATAATTTTGTTGTATCGTTTTATTTTTCTATATCTTTTCAAGATAGTCTCGCTCAGGGGTATTCCTTTTTTATAATCATGGGTTAATTTGTAGTAGAGTAATCGTGCATATTGTATTCTGTTGATTTCACCGTCAAGTTTTTTATCACTGATGATTTTTTCGGATAATTGAATATAATCAAGCATTACATTGGCTTTTTTTTCTGCGTAAGCAATCATATACAAGGAATGATTGTAAAGGATTTTCAGATCATCAATCGTGTTTATCTCGTCAAGTATTTGAATCTTTTTTGCATTACATACATTTATATAACTGTTTATTATTTTTGAATATTCCTTGAGTCTGGTTGTATCTGTATCAATATTGATTAATCGGCTGACTACATATACACATCTTTCCATCGTTTCATGGCGATTGTTCATGTTTGCCAATGCATCACGATAAAGTTTAACTGATTCGTCTGTCAGTTCGTTTACATAATAGAAATTTGCCAGACATTGTGTAGCCATATCTGCTCCCATCGGATAGTGCATCTTTTTTGCGTAGTCTTTTAGCGCTTGTATTTCAGGAAGT
>JALNVG010000178.1 GCA_023227685.1 Bacteroidaceae bacterium | reverse complement strand
TGTGCTTTTGCCATTTCTACAGTTGCAGTAACAAGCAAAGCAACTACTAATAATCCTAATTTTTTCATAACTCAATCTTTTTAAATTAAACCTAAACTAATTCTAAACAATCTTATCTTACAAGGATAACCTAAACTTAACCTTGTCTGCCAAATTACATCTTTCGCTAAAGAATATTGACTTAAACCTTTTTCTTTTTGACATTACAAATATACGAACATGTTCTACAACATAGTTCTCCAACTCGTATAATTTTTGTTAATCCAATCATTTTGGTTCTATTTTAATGGCTTTAACATCAAAATGAAATCGTTTTGTAACACAAAGAAAGTTTTTTATAAGGCATAAGCCTAGAAAAGGAATAAATAAAGAAAGAGAACAAACCGAAAAATCAAAAATCTATATCGACCTGTTCGACTTTAACAGGAAAAGAAAGAAAAGCACGAGCATTTTCCGCAAACTTCTCTGGCGATTCAGTTGTTTGGAAAGCACAGCGTCCTTTTTTTGTGATCTTAGCGTCAATTTCAGGGTGACGGTTCATATAATCTAATAAACTATTCGCCACTCGTTCACCCTGTGTCAATAAATAGACCCCTTTGGGAACATACTGTTTTATTTTCTCGATTAATAAAGGATAATGCGTACAAGCCAATACCAACGTATCAATCTGAGGATCTTTCTTCATTATGCGTTCGATATGCTGCTTAACAAAATAATCTGCTCCAGGAGAAGAAGCCTCATTGTTCTCAACCAAAGGAACCCACATCGGACAAGCTTCTCCTTTTGTCTTTATCTCACCAAAAAGTTTTGAAATTTCCATCGTATAAGAGCCTGAAGAGATAGTACCTTCAGTAGCTAACACACCTACATGTTTCGTATGCGTTATATCCCCCATAATTTCCACCGTAGGACGAATAACCCCCAAGACTCTACGCCCAGGATCTAAGACAGGCAAATCCTTTTGTTGAATGGTACGTAGGGCTTTCGCAGAAGCCGTATTACAAGCTAAGATAACAAGATGACACCCCTGGTCAAAAAGATGACGTACGGCTTGGAGCGTAAAGTGATAGACTACTTCAAAAGAACGAGAACCATAAGGAGCACGAGCATTGTCTCCTAAATAGATATAATCATACATGGGCAAGGCTTCTCTAATCTTTTTAAGAATAGTTAATCCACCATAACCAGAATCAAAGACCCCTATAGGTCCAGGTAAAGAAGAATACTGTTTCATGTTGCTAAGATATAAAAAAAAGATGCCTTCTTAAAAAAGAAGGCATCAATCTATTCTTATATAATGTTATTACCTTTATTTCAAGCCCAATTTAGCCTTTACAAAAGAAGTAGCATCTACAGCATCAGAACCCGTATACAGCAATGCTTCAGGAGTGATAATGACCGTATACCCTTTTTCTTTTCCTACCGCCTGAATAGCTTCACGAACTTTATCTTGGATTGGTTGCATTAATTCACTTGCTTTCTTTTGAGAATCTTGTTGAGCAACTTGCATAAAGTTGTTTATTCTTTGTTGGATATCTTGAATATCTTGTTCACGACGAAGGCGAATATTTTGAGTCAACGAATCTCGCTGAGCAATATAATCAGCATATTTCTTCTTAAATTCATCTTGCATTTGTGAAAGTTCCTTTTTATAATCTGCTTCCACTTTAGACATCTCACTTTTATAAGAGGTTAATTCTGGCATAGCCATCAAAACTTCTTGTGAGTTCACATAAGCAATTTTAGAGCTTTGTGCCATAGCGCCTAAAGGAAGCAAGACACATAATAAGATAATTAATCTTTTCATTTTTTCTTGGTTTATTTTTAAATTTATTACTATTCTGACTTCTAATTTATTTAACACGATATAACGCGAATTTAATAAATTATTTTGAATATCCTAACTTCGCTAACACATCATCACTAATATCGATCGTAGGAGAAGCGAATATCACACTCATAGCAGAAGCACGATCTATGACCAAACCATAGTTCCTACTTTCGGAAAGTTCTTTTACCGCATTGTATATTTCATCTTGTATAGGTTTCATTAGGCTCTGACGTTTTTTATATAATTCACCTTCTGCCCCAAAATACTTACGTTTAACATCCTGCGCATCTTGTTCTTTCTTTACAATTTCCTCTTCTCTTTTACTTTTCATTTCAGCAGAAAGAAAAACTAAATCACTCTGATACTTCTTATACATATTTTGAGCTTCGTTCTGAATCGCTTCTACCTCATTCTGCCATTTTTGAGAGACTTGACTTAATTGTTCATTCGTCATCTCATAGGCCGGAATATTCTTCAATATATATTCCATATCTATCAATGCATATTTCTGTGCATTTGCCGTCATCCCCGAAAATATAGCGATCAGCGCTAATACAATTATTTTTTTCATAACCTTCTATTATTAAGTTGTTACTTCATTCTACAAATATAGCTAAGAAGTTTTTCCTCATCAATTAAAACCTGTTAATTAAAACTCTTGCCCAATTATAAAGTGGAAATTGCTACCACTTCTTTGTGAACTTGAATTAGGAGAATCAAATCCATACGCCCAATCAATACCCATCAAACCAATCATAGGTAAGAAGATACGGACACCAACACCTGCAGATCTCTTCAAATCAAAAGGATTAAAGTCACCAATATTAGACCAAGCATTACCCGCTTCGACAAAACCTAATCCATAAATAGTAGAAGAAGGTTCTAACAAGAATGGATAACGAAGCTCCATGGCTAAACGAGAATAAGCATACCCATAAGAAGAACCATTACCAGCAATACTACCATTCTCATAACCTCTTAAACCAACTGTTTCCGTCGCATAGGAACTCGTGTATCCAGTCATACCATCACCCCCCATATAAAAGGCTTCAAACGGTGATTTTAAGCCATTAGTATAAGAACCTAAAAATCCAAATTCAGCACGCGTCATCAATACGGGTGTACGCTTTACCGTCAAAGGGGCTAAAGGAGAAAATATTTTAGCTTTAAATTTCCATTTGTGATACTCAATGAAACGGAACTTCTCTTGTGAAGTCATCGTCGGATCTGAATAATCCTTATTATTAAACAATGAATAGGGAGGAGTAAACGCAACAGATAAACTAAACGTTGATCCCTTTCTCGTATATAATGGATTATCAATTGAACTACGTTGTAATAATAACTCCAAATTAATGTTATTACTCGTACCATCTGTAAAGCCTAATTGATACATATACTGCCAATCATTTAACATATAAAGCTGGTAATTAAGCGTAGCCATAAATTGAAAATAATCATCGGGCCAACTCAACCGTTTACCATACCCTACAGATAAACCTAACATCATAATATACGTATTAGGATCATACGCATTTTCGTAAATACTACTACTACCATAGCTTCCATAGCCACTACCGTAGCCACTATAACTACTACCATAGCCACTACCATAACCTCCGTAACTGCTACCATAGCCACTATAACTATTATAATAATTACTCATACTATTACTTAAATAGTTACTATTATAACCCGTTTGTTTAGAAAAATAAGCACTTATACTTAAATTATTAGGTCTCTTTCCCCCAAACCATGGATCCATAAATGAAATACTATAAGATTGATAATAACGCCCATTCGTCTGAGCACTTAAAGTCAACGTTTGGCCTTCCCCTTGTGGAATAATACCTCGATAAGTAGAAGGATTCAAAAAGTTTCTCATAGAAAAGTTCGTAAACTTTAAACTTAACTTACCAATGATACCCGTCTGACCCCAACCTGCCGAAAATTCGACTTGATCATTTCCTTTAGAAACCAAATTATATTGAATATCTACCGTTCCGTTTTCAGCATCTGGAATAGGAACAGGATTCATATTTTCAGGATCAAAATGTCCCATCTGTGCCAACTCACGCACTGAACGCATTAAATCTTCACGAGAGAATAGCATCCCAGGTTTCGTTCGTAATTCACGACGAACAACATCTTCGTATAATCGATCATTACCATTGATGATTACTTTGTTAATGGTAGCTTGAGGTCCTTCTTGAACACGAATTTCTAAAGTTATCGAATCATTATTCACCTGCGTCTCAACTGGATCAGCACCAAAGAATAGATAACCATTATTGAAATAAAGATTCGCTACCGCATCATCATCTGTTTGCAGACGCTCATCCAATTTCTTTTGATCATAGACATCACCCGCTTTCATATCAAGCAGTAATTGCAACTGAGCGGTAGGATACTTTGTGTTGCCGACAAAAAGAATATCTTTCAAATAATACTTTTTCCCTTCATTTATCGTCAAATCAATATTAATTCGCTTCTTATCAAAATCATAGATGGAATCAGAAACGATTTCAGCATCACGATACCCCTTTGAATTGTAATACGTTATAATATTGTTCTTATCATTTTTGTATTCCTCAGAAGTGAATTTTTTGGTACTAAAGATCTCAGATAAACTCGTTTTCCAATCATGAAAAAGATTAAAACGCTCATTCGTCTTTTTCATCACCTTCATCAATTTTTGAACTTTCACAAAATGATTACCCGTGAAATTTATCTGATTGATTTTTGTTTTTTTATTCTTGTTGATATTTATATCTAAGATGACTTGTCCTTCATGCGCCAAATCATCTTTCTGTATAACCTCTACCGTACATTTTTTAAATCCCTTTCCATCGAAAAACTTCTTAATCAGAACTTGAGCACGATCCAACACATTCTGAGTAATCTGGAACCCCGGTTTTAAGCCTAATTTAGTCTCTAAATCTTCCCGTTCACCCTTCTTAATTCCATGATAATTAACTTCAGAGATTCGAGGACGTTGTTTTAACTTAAACTCCAACCAAACTTTACCATCTTCTATTTTGGTAGCTAAGATCTTAACATCAGAGAAAAGACCATGCTTCCAAAATCTCTTCACCGCATTCGTAATCTCATCTCCTGGTACTTTAATAACATCTCCAACCGAAAGACCTGAAAAGCCAATCAACATGAAATCATCATAATTTTTGATTCCCGTCACTTTTATATCCGCTATTTTATACTCCTTCGGATGCATCGAATAGGAAATAACAGGCGTTGTTGATACTTCAGTAGAATCTGTGTTAACTTCTTGAGCTACTACATTCAAGGCTAAACCTAACGCAGTAACGATTAATATAATTTTCTTGAACATATTTATAGCTCTTCTTGTTTATCTATTATTTGTTGACTAGTCATACCAAAACG
>JALNVG010000177.1 GCA_023227685.1 Bacteroidaceae bacterium | reverse complement strand
TTTATATCCGTATCCGTATTCCATCTTTATACCGTAATTGTTACCGAATTCAAAACAAAGAGGCGAGATCTGGTAGGTGAATCGTGTTGAATTATCCGAAGCTTTCGTATGAGTTTCACCGTTGTGAAAAGATTCTCGACATATGCATGCACCGGCGCCGACAAGGCTGTACATACGAAAATCCCTTCTGCGGAAAAAAGAATATTGACCTTCAAGAGCTATTCCTAAGTAGTTCTGAGTATATTTATTTTCTATCTTATTTTTCGTTTTTTCCTTATAAAAATACTTATATGTCACACTGGAACCCAAAGCCCATTTCTCATTAAAATTATAGGTGTAAGAAAGAAACCATCCGCTGTGTTTTTTATCGTCCGTATTTACTTGACCTTTGCCAATCATATCAAGTAAACCATTTTTTAATAAATTGTTCGGCAGCTCATTGCTGGACATTCCGAAACCAATGCTTAACTCGTTTTTCTTGATGTTTTGTGCTTTCAAAGATTGACCGGCTAAAGTTAATATTAGCAATGCAATAAAGGCTTTTTTCATTTTTTCTTATTATATAGTTAAAATTCAAATGCGTATATGTTATATATAATACGTACGCAAAAGAAATACTGCACAATAATTTTAAAGAAAAGGAAAACCGATTTGTTTATTGCTGTTTTACTACGGTGAAGACTTTTTTCTTCAACCATGCACGAACAGGCAAGTCGTAGAAATGCATCGAGCAATAAGCCACAGTGATACTAACCACAAATACGAGTATCATCATCGGAATACCCTGTTGAATGGTGGCAGACGTTTTGCTTTGCCAACTGGTATATAGATAGACAAAAGAATAATGGGTGATATATAGCGGATAAGAAATATCACCGAGAAATCGGCATACTTTCGAAGCCCTTTTTCCGGTTACATTGCCGCTTGCGCCCATAAAAACGATCAGAGGAAACAGGACAATGATACATAGCGATTCATAAAGACCGTTCATCCATTGATGAGTGTTGCCGCCGATATTGGGAATAGACAATAAGACGATCACGAGCAAACTGCACATCAAAAAAGAATGGTCATAATGTTTCAGTTTGGCAACCCGTGAAAGAAGCAGACCGGCAAAGAACGGATAAAGCAGACGGGTAAGTCCGATACGCACCTGTGCCGGATCCCAGATGCACCAACCGCCAATGATATATCCCTCTTTGCTGCCATAAGTAGTAAATTCAATGGTTACGCAGGCAAAGATAAAAACCAAAAAGGCCAGCCACTTCTTAGAAAATCTATGAATGAATAGTCCGTATATCAGATTAGCGATATATTCATAGAAAAGAGACCAGGCAGGACCATCCAGCGGATGCATCTCCGTCCATCCCCTGAAGTCAAGACTTTTGCATATCGGAATTAATGTACAGCCGATGATGAACACCAATAACAGTTTCCATATCGGAGTATCTGCTATGCCCGGAAAAGCAGGGCCTGCCTGAAAATAGAAAGTGATCAGTCCGATTGTCATACCCATGATGATCATCGGATGTAAGCGCACCAAACGTCGTTTGAAGAAATTGCCCAATGACATTTTCCCCCAACGGTCATCATAAGCGTAACCGATAACAAAGCCGGAAAGTACATAAAAAAAATCGACGGCAAGATAACCGTGATTGATGATTTGCTCTGAATGAATGCCATGATTATGGGTCTCAAACAAGTGAAAGAGAACAACCATAATCGCCGCTACTCCGCGAAGACCGTCAAGAATATCATAATGAGGCTTAGAAGTTAAATAAACTTCCGGCTTTTTATTTGTATTTTTCATAGAAATTATTTTATAAAGAGTTGGCAAAGATATAATATTCTTTCTTTATTTCACACTTTTTTTTTGTTCATTTGCATAAAAGAAGTACCTTTATTCCGCATAAATAGTTTAAATTATTAAAAAAGAGAGGTTATGAAAGAACTTACACCCGAAGAAAAGCATGTTATAATAGATAAAGGCACCGAACGTCCCTTTACCGGTATTTATGATAAGAATAAAGAGAAAGGTGTGTATTACTGCAAGCAGTGCGGAGCCGAACTTTATCGTTCCGAAGATAAATTCGATGCCGGTTGCGGTTGGCCGAGCTTTGATGATGAAGTGGCAGGTGCCATAAAAAAAGTACCCGATGCCGACGGCCGTCGTACGGAGATTCAGTGTGCCCGTTGCGGAGCCCATTTGGGACACGTGTTTATCGGTGAAAAGATCACACCTAAGAATACGAGACATTGTGTGAATTCCATTTCGCTTGATTTCGTACCGGCAGTTAGGAAATAAAAAGACACTATTCATATCACTTAAGAAACTCAGTAAAGAATTAAAATAAAAATGAAAAAGAGTGTATTATTAATTTTGTTATTATCTTTTGTGCTTGGGCTCAGTGCACAAACGGCAAAAGAAGAAATTTTTGCGGATGTTTATCGTTCGGGTAGTAATTATTATGCATATCAAATTCCCGAAGAAACAAGTTTAACAGCCGCTCCGGCAGGTTACAAGCCCTTTTATATCAGTACGTATCAAAGGCATGGTTCTCGTTTCTTGACAGGAAAGAATGATTACTCCACACCTTTAAATACGTTGCAAGAGGCTGATAAAGCAGGAAAACTAACTCCGCTCGGGAGAAAAGTGATGGCCGATCTGGATAGTTTAAATTGCATGTCGCGAGGAAGAATAGGAGAGCTGACACCACTTGGAGCCATTCAGCATACCGGTGTGGCCAAGCGGATGTTTACCAACTTTCCCGATGTCTTTGAAGGAAAAGCCTTGATTGATGCCCGTTCAACGATCGTCATTCGTTGCATCCTGTCGATGATGGATGAATGTATGCAATTCAAGGCGATGAATCCGGAAATTGAAGTGAAGAACGATGCCAGCATGCACGATATGTATTATATGAATTACGATGATAGTGACATCCTGAAATTGCGTGAATTGCCGCAAGTAAAAGCTGCGATCAAAAAATTTGAAAAGAATCATGTACATCCCGAGCGGCTGATGAGTTCGCTTTTTACAGATCACGCTTATGTCAAGCAAAATATCAATGCCGATCAACTGATGGAAAAAATTTTCAGGGTTACCGGCAATATGCAAAGTCACAAGTATCAGACAACGCTTAATCTATATCCCATCTTCACCAGGCAGGAATGTTATGATTTGTGGTGTGGAAATAACTTGTATTGGTATATCAATTACGGCCCTTCTCCGCTGACGAAAGGAGCAATGCCCTATCTTGAGTCCAATTTGCTGAAGAACATTCTCGATACGGCCGACACATGTGTTGTCAGTCGCAGTCACGGTGCCACGTTGAGATTCGGACATGACAGTTGTATTTTACCTTTGGCTGTATTGATGGATCTCGGAGGGTTCGGAAAAGTCATAAACAATCCCGAAGATTTGGCAGATCAATGGCGTAATTACAAGATTATTATGATGGCCAGTAATATCCAGTTGATCTTTTACCGTAACCCAGAGAGCAATGATATTCTTGTTAAAGCCCTTCTCAATGAGCATGAAGTGAGCATGCCTGTGAAGACCGATATAGCACCTTATTATCATTGGAAAGATGTGGAAGCTTATTATCGGCAGAAACTAGCAACCTTTAAGAAGACTTTTTATAGCAAGAGTCACATCTAAAAAAAGAAATATATATAACAATAAAGTGTTATGTCTCATCGGGGGACATAACACTTTTTGTTTTTAACCGGCCAATGCCTTAGCCACCATTTTAGACAGTGGAGTGGTAGGGCGTCCGATCAGAGCAGAGAGTTGTTTCGTATCATCAAACAAATCATTTCTCGATGCACCGGCATCCCATCCGGCAATAGACGAGGCAAGACCTTCCGGTAAGCCTTTTTTCATCAAAAGTTCAACATAACCCGTTTCGGACAAGTTGTTGTACGGAATATTCTTTCCTGTCTGTTTTGAAATCTCCGCAGCCAAGTCGGCCAAGGTATATGCTTCATCACCGGAGAGTTCGTATATTTTGCCCTCGTTACCTTTACCGGTCAATACGGCAGCCGCAGCTTCGGCATAGTCCGCACGGGCGGCGGAAGCAATCTTGCCGTTGGCAGCACATCCGACAAGAGCTCCGGCAGCAACAGCCCCTTTCACCGAGCCGGTATAGTTTTCGGTATACCATCCGTTACGCAATAAAGTATATGCAATGCCCGATGCTTTCAGTGCAGCCTCAGTGTCCCGATGTTCTTCGGCAAGATTCAGTGACGATTTATCCACATGAAGCAAACTGGTATATACGATCCATTTTATCCCGGCCTGTTTGGCGGCATTGATCACATTCGTATGTTGCCTGGTGCGCATGCCCACCTTATTGCCCGAAATAAGCAATAGATAGTCCACACCTTGCAGTGCGGGTGCCAGACTTTCCGGTTTGTCATAATCAAACACACGAGTTTCCACTCCTAAGTCCGATGCTTTCTCCGGTACACGCACCAAAGCTACGATGTTTTCAGCCGATGTTCTTTCTTTTAGCTTTTTTACAACGATGTGCCCCAATTTACCTGAGGCTCCTGTTACTCCGATTTTCATTTTTAAGTCCTTTCTTTTTTTAATCAATAATAGTTAAATTAAATAAAAGATATTCCATAAAGATACAAATTATTTGTACATATATCTATCTTTGTTACGCAAAGTAACTAATAATAGTTCATATTTGTAACAGGTTACAAAAGGGTAACAGGTAAAAAAGTAGTAACAAAAAAGTAACAATTATGGAAAAAACGATCAAGAAAAGCAGATGTCCTGTTGTAGCGACACTCGAATTGATAGGCGGTAAATGGAAAGTGATTATTCTATATACTCTTTCGTCAAGCAAAAAACGCTTTGGCGAATTAGCCGTACGCATACCGAAGATCTCCCGAAAAGTACTTACCGAACAATTAAGAGAATTAGAGTACGACGGATTAATCCTGCGAGAAGAGTACAAAGAAATTCCCCCACGTGTAGAATATTCGCTGACTGATCTTGGCAAAAGTCTCACTCCCGTATTCCATGAATTGGAAATATGGGGAACGGATAATGTATTGGCTAAGGAGTAACTCTTTGAAAAGTAGTTTTGTTTTACTTATTCAAAAAATACTTAGTAGATTTAATAACAATACTGTTTATATTTTGTATCTTTGGTATTTACGTAAGCATTCAATAAGAATAATCAATAACTAAAAAAGAGGAGACATTAATAATGAAAACAAAAGAG
>JALNVG010000176.1 GCA_023227685.1 Bacteroidaceae bacterium | reverse complement strand
GCATTCCATGAACCATGATAAGCCTTATTATAGAACTGCGAATTCGGAATAAAACCTCGTTTCTCACCAGGCAAATCCACTCCGAGTTTATAACCGAATCCCTGCGAAACCATTAAATTCTTCCATACCGTAAGAGCCTGCTTAGGCGAACCGAATTTTCCTCCGTTAATCATATGGTACAATCCCCAACAGAAATAAGAATTACAAGAAGTAGAGAGGGCGGGAACCAACGCCAAAGGAGAAGGATGTGAGTGACATCTTACCGTCACCCTACCACAATGAAAGCCATGTAAACAAGGATAAGAAGTAGAAGGAACAATGGTACCTGCCTGCAAAAGAGCTAAAGCTTGTGCAGGTTTGAAAGTAGAACCCGGAGGATACAACCCCATCAAAGCTCTATTTAATAATGGTTTACTCAGGTTCTGCTCTAAACGCATCTGATTAATGCCCCGCTTCCGTCCTACCATCATATGGGGATTATAATTTGGAGATGAAATCATACATAATATTTCTCCCGTTTTCGGTTCGATAGCCACAATAGCACCTATTTTATTCTGCATTAGCCGTTCACCCAACATCTGAAGTTTGATGTCTAAACCCAGAGTCAAATCCTTACCGGGAATAGCAGACAAATCATGTTTACCATGCTCATAATGTCCCTGTATCCGCCCGTGAGCATCGCGAAGAAGAATTTGCATTCCCTTACGACCTCTCAATTCTTTCTCATAAGATTTCTCAATTCCAAACTTACCAATATAATCGCCGGAAATATAATACGGATCATCCTTTATATCTTTCATCGAAACTTCACCAATATCACCAAAGATATGAGCAGCCGAATTATACGCATATTGTCGAATGGAGCGCCGTTGAATATAAAAGCCGGGGAACATATAGAGTCTCTCCTGAAACACACCACACTCCTCTGCCGACAACTGTGAAAGAAATATCTGATTGGTATATTTTGAATAACCTGGATTACGATGCCGATCTTTCATTAACGTCATTATTTGAAAGAATTGCTCGCGGGTGATATTCAATGAATTACAAAAATCCAAAGTATCAAGATTTTTAATTTCCTTAGGGACTACAGTAATATCATATGCCGTTTGGTCATAAACCAATAATTTTCCGTTACGGTCATAAATCGCACCACGCGATGGAAACTGAATTTTTTTTAAAAAAGCATTATTGTCAGCATATCTCTTATAATCATCAGTAGAAATCTGAAGTAAGAAAAGACGAATGATGAAAACAAGTACAATAAATACTACGCTTCCGCCAATAACGAATTTACGTTTTTCAAACTGATAATTCTTTGCCATTATGCTCTCCTCAGGCTTTCAACACCAACGATACAAAAGAGAGTCAACAACGAGCATGATGCAATACGTATAAGAATTGACAATGGATTAACGAAAGAAAAAAACTCCATAACTATCAATATTGTTGTTAAAACCAATACACTCGCAATAGCAAATTTCAAGAAGGGCCAAATACCCATACTTCTAAACGATGGAACAAAATCACCTAATATATCACGAGGAGTAAATAAACGTAATATCGACGGACGTAAGAAAGCTAAAAATACAGCCGCCGTGGCATTCAAGCCTGGCGTATTCGAAAAAATATCAATTACAATTCCCAAAAGAAAAGCCAACATCAACAAAGAATAACGTGAGATACCGGAATCCAGCTTCAAGATAAAATACACGTACAGAAGCGGAGTAGCATATCCGGCTATCAAAACATGGTTTAAGATAAGTACTTGAAGTAACACCAATCCCACAAACCATAGGGCTCTCTGTATATAATTTATTATCATTTGCCAATAACACTCCCTTCCAATTTATTCTTTTCATTCAAGGTCGGCCGCGAAATAATTCTTACATCACCCAACTTACCAAAATCTGTAGACAATTTAACTTTCAGTACCGTAGAAAAGCCATCTCCTGAGTTTGTCATATCCTCAATAGTACCCACCATGATACCCTCAGGAAAGACACTTGAATATCCGCTCGTTACTATTGAATCCCCCAAACTGAAAGAAGCATGACGCGGCAACTCTTTTAGAAAAGCATAACGAGTATTACCATACTCCCACTTTAAATAGCCGAAATAATTAGTTCCTAATATTTTGCAACTCACACTCGACTTGCTATTCAACAATGAAATGGCTACTGCATATTTACGCGAAGTGAGATAAACGATACCTACAACACCTTCGCCATTCACAATACCCATTTCTTTTTTCACACCGTCAAGTTTACCTTTATCAAGTGTAATATAATTGTCTACCATATTCAGGCTATTTCGAATGACATGCGCTTTAATTAATTTGGTACTATCGGGCAACATTTTTTCAATGCTGTTAATTTCCACTGAATCAAGTCTATAATCCTCCAAAGCCCTACGCAAATTAATCACCTGTTTGGAAAGGATCATATTACGATCAAGCAAACCATCATTTATAGACCTCAAATTAAAATATGAGGTAAATTCATTCGAAGCATCATAAACCTTCCCTGCTACATAATTGGATGAGGTAAAGAACCTCCCCTGCTGATAGCGGTTAAACCTAAACAACAAGGCCAAAGATAGAGTTTCTAATACCAGAAAAAGAAACCAATAACTGTATTTAGCCAGAAAGTTTAATAAGTTCCGCATTTAAACTTATCTCATTAAGAAAGAAAATTTGTCTATATTCTTTAAAGCTACGCCTGTTCCTTTAGCTACGGCCAAAAGAGGATCTTCAGCAATATAAAAAGGTATATTAATTTTATTCGTCAAACGTTTATCCAAACCACGAAGCAGAGCACCACCTCCGGCCAGATAAATGCCATTGTGCACAATATCAGAATACAATTCAGGAGGAGTATTTTCCAAAGCAGTAAGCACCGCTGTTTCAATCTTTGAAATAGACTTGTCCAAGCAATGAGCCACTTCCTGATAACAAACCGGTACCTCCATCGGCAGAGCCGTAATGCGATTAGGTCCATGAACAATATAATCTTCGGGCGCATCTTCACCCAATTCAGTCATAGCCGAACCTGCATGAATTTTAATACGCTCAGCCATACGCTCGCTTACCTTAATATTATGCTGTCTGCTCATATACTCTTGTATATCGGAGATAAAATCATCACCGGCTATGCGAATAGAATTGTTTGTCACAATGCCTCCCAAAGAAATAACTGCAATTTCTGTCGATCCGCCTCCTATATCAACAATCATATTTCCTTCCGGAGCCTGCACATCAATACCAATACCAATAGCAGCAGCCATGGGCTCGAAAATCAAATAGACATCACGACCACCGGCATGTTCAGCAGAATCGCGAACAGCACGCAGTTCTACTTCGGTACTACCCGAAGGAACACCAATCACCATACGAAGAGAAGGAGAAAAAAGATGATTTGGCGTAATTACCCGTTTTATTAATCCGCGCATCATCTGCTCACAAGCATAAAAATCGGCTATCACTCCATCGCGCAAAGGACGAATAGTACGTATATTCTCATGCGTTTTTTCATGCATCATTTTGGCTTTTTCGCCAACAGCAATCATCTTATCCGTACGGCGATCTAATGCAACAACCGACGGTTCATTGACAACAACTTTTCCATTGGATATAATAACGGTATTAGCCGTTCCAAGGTCCATTGCTATTTCTTGTGTAAAAGAGAATAATCCCATATTTTACTTATTTAATCAATGCTTAAAATGCCTTACACCCGTAATTACCATAGCTACTCCATGTTCATTGCAATAATCAAACGATAACTGATCTCTTATTGATCCCCCCGGTTGGATAACAGCCGTAATACCTTCTTTATCAGCAATCTCTACACTATCAGGGAAAGGGAAATAAGCATCCGAAGCCATCACTGCACCATGCAAGTCGAAGCCGAAAGATTTCGCTTTTTCAATTGCCTGCTTCAATGCATCCACACGTGAAGTCTGACCTACACCACTGCCTAACAGCTGACCACCCTTAGCTAAAACAATAGAATTTGACTTACTGTTCTTAACTATTTTATTTGCAAAGAGCATATCTTTTATTTCTGATTCAGTCGGTTCCTTAGCGGTTACAGTTTTCAAATCCGAAGCAGCTTCAATATCAACATCTATATCTTGAACAAGCACACCATTCAATAAAGAACGGAACTGCATATTTGACTGTTTAACATTATCTTTACGAATAAGTATGATTCTGTTTTTCTTTTGCGAAAGAATTTGCAGTGCATCTACATCATAATCAGGAGCAATAATAACTTCGAAGAATATTTTTGTAATCTCTTCGGCTGCAGCCTTATCTATCACAGCGTTCGTAACAAGCACACCACCGAAAGCGGAAACAGGATCACCGGCCAACGCATCAATCCACGCCTCAAGTGCCGTATCGCGCGTAGCCAAGCCGCAAGCATTATTATGTTTCAGCACAGCAAAGGTTGTACCATCAAACTCATCAATCAAATCAATAGCAGCATTAATATCCTGCAAATTATTGTAAGATATTTCTTTCCCGTGGACCTGATCGAACATAGCATCCAAATCACCATAAAAATAACCTTTCTGATGAGGATTTTCGCCATAGCGCAAAGTCTTCTGATGATTGAAAGCAGAGCGAAATGCAGAGTTCTCATCGCCATCGAAATAATTGAAGATGCAAGTATCATAATAGGAAGAAACGGCAAATGCCTCTTTAGCCAACCAACGGCGCTCTTCAAGAGAAGTAGAAGCACCATGTTTATCAAGCATATCAAGCAACGGTTGGTATTGTTCTTTGGAAGCTACAATAGCTACATCTTTATAATTTTTTGCTCCTGCACGGATCAATGAAATTCCACCGATATCAATCTTTTCGATAATATCAGCCTCACCGGCTCCGCAAGCTACAGTATCTTCAAATGGATATAAATCAACAATAACCAGATCAATTTCCGGTATCTCGTATTTTTCTAGTTGTTGCTTATCCTCTTCTAATCCGCGGCGACTCAATATGCCTCCAAAGACCTTAGGGTGCAAAGTTTTAACTCGTCCTCCCAAAATTGAAGGATAGCCTGTTAAATCCTCTACGGCTTTACAAGAAAAGCCAAGAGACTCAATAAACGAACGGGTTCCCCCTGTCGACAAAAGCTCCACCCCTTCTTCATGAAGCTTACTTATAATTTCATTTAATCCCTCTTTGTGGAATACAGAAATTAAGGCAGTTTTAATTGTTTTTGAATCTGACATCTAACTAGTTCTTTATTATTTGTCTGCAAAGTTATAAAATATTGTGGTTTATACGATAAAAAGGAT
>JALNVG010000175.1 GCA_023227685.1 Bacteroidaceae bacterium | reverse complement strand
CCTCACACTATTGCCGCAATGTGAACAAATTTTTTCTGTTCAAGAAAACATTTACAATGTTCATTTCCATATTCCTAAATATGCAGAATACAGAACCGCCATCGGCGCTGCACTGAGCTATGCATATACTAATAAATAATTATAATTTTGAAGTATACTATGATATATGGGGGAAAAAAGAGATGGATTTGAAGGCCAAAAAGCAATCGTTATCCCTGATGACATACGACAGACTTTAAGGAACAACGAGCTTACTAGAAACCTATATATTACCGACATCGGATATTATCCAAAAGCTGAGGGACATTATCGGCATCGGAATAACGGTTGCAACCAGAACATTCTTATCTATTGTCATGATGGCGAAGGATGGTATAGCATCGATAATATCAAACATCCGGTAAAACCAAACGATTTTTTTGTTATCGAAGCCGGTGTACCACATACCTATGCTGCCTCGCAAGGCAAACCTTGGAGTATCTACTGGTTTCATTTCACCGGTTTACAAAGCCATCTGTTCAGCAACTTGTTCAACCAGACGACCAGAATAGAAAATGCTTCTACAGAAAGGTATGAGGAACGTCTCTTGCTTTTTGAGGAAATTTACCAGAACCTGGAGATGGGTTACAATATCGAAAACCTGCAATATGTGACTACCTGTCTCTGGCATCTGATGGGCTCTTTTCGCTACATACCCCAATTTAGGGAAGTGAAAAAGCTAAAACCCACCGACACCGTACAAAAGACAATAAGCTTCATGAAGGCAAACTTGGAAAAGCAATTGACCATTGAAGATATAGCACGCTGCGTTTTGTATTCTCCGTCTTACCTGAGTTCACTCTTCAAAAATAAAACAGGAATTAATCTCATCGATTATTTTAATCGTCTGAAAATACAAAAGTCTTGTCAGTATCTTGATTTCTCGGATATGAAGATTAAAGAGATTGCTTATAAAATGGGCTTCAGCGACCCGTACTATTTCTCTAAAGTATTTACCAAATACATGAACATGTCTCCCATGGAATATAAGAAGAAGAAAAAAGGATAGATATTCTTGCTGAACGCATAAGCGAAAAACACATCATAATCATTATATTTTCTATTTCTTTATATTAAAGAATGTTGAACTTTGTAGTCGTTAACTAAAAAACTACTTATTTTGGAAAATATAACGAATTACCTTATTAGGTCTACAGTAACCAATTCTGAAGTACGCACATGGGAAGAAGATGTAAAACTTCCAACCTACGGCATCGGGAAAGAAGAGAAAAATCCTATATTTCTTGAAAAAAGAGTTTATCAGGGGAGTTCCGGATCGGTTTACCCGTATCCGGTGATTGAAAAAATAGAAGACGTTAAAAAAGATAAATTATATCATGCTGTCTTTTTAGAAAACGAATATATCAAGCTAATGTTTCTGCCCGAACTGGGCGGACGTGTGCAAATGGCTTACGACAAAGTGAAAAAACGCCATTTCATTTATTACAATCAAGTGATAAAACCGGCATTGGTGGGCCTGACCGGACCATGGATCTCCGGCGGCATCGAGTTTAACTGGCCCCAACATCACCGTCCGTCAACATTCCTGCCTTCAGAATATAAAATTGAGAAGAATGACGATGGCAGTTGCACCGTGTGGTGCAGTGAGGTGGAGCGAATGTGTCGAACCAAAGGCATGACGGGCTTCCGACTCTATCCCGGAAAGGCATATCTTGAGATCAATGTAAAATTGTATAACCGCACTCCCCTAACGCAAACCTTTTTGTGGTGGGCCAATCCGGCTGTTGTAGTTAATAAGGATTATCATTCGGTTTTTCCGCCCGATGTTCACGCCGTGTTTGATCATGGCAAAAGGGATGTATCCGATTTTCCCATCGCCACAGGCACCTATTATAAACATGATTATTCTGCCGGCGTTGACATTTCCAAATATCGAAATATACCTGTTCCTACTTCTTATATGGCCATCAAATCAAAGTATGATTTTGTGGGCGGCTATGACGAGGGGGTACAGGCCGGACTGCTTCACGTGGCCAATCATCACATATCTCCGGGCAAGAAACAATGGACATGGGGCAACGGTGACTTCGGACAGGCCTGGGACAGAAACCTGACGGATGAGGATGGACCGTACATTGAACTAATGACGGGTGTATATGCCGACAACCAACCGGACTTTTCTTTTTTGCAACCCTACGAGGAAAAAAGCTGGAAACAATATTTCATGCCATACAGCGAGGTAGGCTATGTAAAAAATGCCACAAAAGATGTGCTTATCAACCTGACGGTTAATGGCAAAAAAGCTGATGTGGTTCTTTATACG
Source organism: Bacteroidaceae bacterium (assembly GCA_023227685.1). Classification (GTDB taxonomy): domain Bacteria; phylum Bacteroidota; class Bacteroidia; order Bacteroidales; family Bacteroidaceae; genus JALNVG01. The sequence continues at coordinate 2,997 of JALNVG010000175.1, read as the reverse complement.
ACCAGTGCGTTCAGCAATCTGAGAGTCATACTACGCAACACAAAAGGCAAAATACTGCTGGACAAGAGAATCAACACTTCGCCTGCCGCTCCTTTCAAACAACAAGTGGAATCGGAACAAATGCCGAAAGCTGAAGATTTGATCTTGGAGATATTCGACAATGACGGCTGCAAAATAGTTTCTTACCAACAGGATAAACCGGAAATCAAACCGCTGCCCAACCCTGCCGTAGCTATCAAACATCCCAAAGAGATAGCCGGCATAGAAAAATTATATCTTGCAGGATTGCATCTGGAACAATATCATCATGCCACCTATCAACCCATCGATTATTATAAGGAGGGATTGAAACGTGATCCTGAAGATATCCGTTGCAATAATGCATTGGGATTACTATTAATGAGAAAAGGACAGTTTGAAAAAGCCGAATCTTACTTCAAAACAGCCATCAAGACACAAACGGCTCTACAACCGAATCCCTACGACGGCGAACCGTATTATAATCTGGGCTGGAGCTTGAAGATGCAGGCCAAATTGGATGAAGCCTATGATGCTTTCTTTAAATCAACATGGAATGCTGCCTGGCAGGATGCCGGTTATTTAGGTGTGGCTCAGATTGATACCATGCGCGGCCATTACAAGGAAGCGCTTGAGTATGTGGATCGTTCGCTCATCCGCAACCTGCACAATCATAAAGCCCGCCATCTGAAAACGGCTTTATTGAGAAAAACCGATGCTTTGAAAGAGGCTTTGCAACTGGCTGAGGACTCTCTTGAAATAGATCATTTCAATATGGGCTGCTTATACGAGAAGGCTATTATCCTTGGTGCCATGGGAAAAGTAAACGACAGCCAAAAGGCAAAACAGGAATTGAAAAGGCTTATGAATGATGCTGTTCACAGCTACCTTGAATATGCCTACGATTATTCTGCTGCGGGACTTTATGCCGAAGCTTTCGATATCTTGCAAAAATATGTGGCTGATAAGGAGGATGTTTATCCCATGGTTTATTATTCGATGGGATATTTTGCATCTAAAGTCGGTGACCACAAAAACGCAACCTTGTTTTTCGATTTGGCTTCGAAGATGAAACCGGATTATTGTTTCCCCAACAAACTGGAAGAAGTGATTGTTTTGAAAGAAGTGAACAAGGTCAATCCGAAAGATAGCAAAGCCTGGTATTATCTGGGCAACTTCTGGTATGCCGCCCGCCAATATGATGAAGCTATCGACTGCTGGACAAAGTCGGGCAAGCTCAATAATGAATTTCCAACGGTACTGCGCAATCTGGCTCTGGCTTATTACAACAAGAAAGGAAACCAGAAACGTGCGGTTGAATATATGGAGAAGGCTTTTCTGCTTGACAAGAGTGACTCCCGCATCTTTATGGAGCTCGATCAGCTGTATAAAAAGCTTCATCGCCCATATCAAGAGCGTCTTGACCGTTTTGATGCTTATCCGCAGTTGGTTGATGAACGAGATGATATGTGCATCGAACGAATCACTCTTTATAATCAACTGGGCAAATATGAAGTAGCAAGACAACTGCTTGAAACCCGTTGGTTCCATCCATGGGAAGGCGGCGAAGGTAAGGTTGTTCGCCAATACATCATCTGCTTGATGGAACCGGCCAAACAGGCTATTGCTGCCGGAGATTACAAAAAAGCAATCAATTTATTACATGCTACCGAATCTTATCCGCACAATTTAGGTGAAGGCAAATTGGAAGGCGCCGAAGAAAATGATACTTTTTATTTTCTTGGAGTTGCTCTACGTGCTATCGGCAAGGAACAAGAGGCTATATCGTATTTCGAGCGTGCTACAAAAGGCATGTCCGAACCTCAACAAGCTTTCTTCTACAATGACCAACAGCCGGACAGAATATTTTATCAAGGCTTGGCATTCATGGCTTTAGGCAATGAAGAAAGTGCTAATGATAGATTCAACAAGCTGATTGCCTATGGCAAAAAACATCTTCTTGATGAGTGCGAGATTGATTATTTTGCCGTGTCCTTGCCCGACCTGGCTATTTGGGAAGATGATTTGAATGTGCGCAACCGTGTTAACTGCAATTACCTGATAGGATTGGGCGAACTGGGTTTGCAAAAGAAAGAACAGGCTATACATTTTCTATCGGAGGCCATTGCGCTGGATAACAATCATCAGGGAGTTGAAATTCATTTGGAAATGAGTAAAGTATTATAGACTATGAAAAAATACAATAAAGTTTTTCTGTACTTTATCTGCTTTGTTTCGGCCATGGGAGGACTCTTGTTCGGATACGACTGGGTGGTTATCGGAGGTGCAAAACCTTTTTACGAGGTTTACTTCGGAATTACACAAGATGCTACTCTTCAGGGGCTTGCAATGAGTATCGCTTTGTTGGGATGCTTAGCTGGAGCTATGCTTGCCGGCATATTGGCCGATAAGTACGGAAGAAAGAAACTATTGATTATCGCTGCATTTGTCTTTTTCTTTTCGTCTTATGCCACCGGGCGAGTGGATGATTTCATCTTGTTCATCATCGCCAGATTTATCGGAGGCATTGCCATCGGACTGGCTGCAGATCTCTCGCCAATGTATATCGCTGAAGTTGCCCCTACGGAAATACGAGGAAAGATGGTTACCCTTAACCAGCTGACCATCGTCATCGGTATTCTGGCTGCACAAATTGTCAATCTCCTTATTGCCGACCCTGTGGCTACAGGTGCAACAGGCTTGGATATCTTAAACTCATGGAACGGACAAGCCGGATGGCGCTGGATGTTTTGGGCTATATGTATTCCGTCTGCGTTGTTTTTCCTTACCGCTATATTTATTCCCGAAAGCCCGCGTTGGCTGTTTCAAAAGCATCAATCGGACAAGGCTCATAACGTACTCTCTAAAATAGGCAACAGCGACTATGCGGATTCTGAAATCAGAAATTATCAACAAGCTGCTTCTGCGGAGAAGCACGACAACGGTGGATTAAAGCTACTGTTCAGCCGCAAAATGCGT
>JALNVG010000174.1 GCA_023227685.1 Bacteroidaceae bacterium | reverse complement strand
TTGGAACATTCAGATAGACAAAAGCCCATCACAGTGATAAACAAACTCAGTTTTATAAATTTAAGTATTCGCATAATTTTATGAATCTATTTCTTTGGAATTAATTTACCATCTCCGTACCATGAATATGTTTTATTCTTCAAATACTGATACTGAATTCATTTCATCACCAAGTCTCATCCATCGGTGGTTTAAATAGGATGATTACAAAGATAAGAGAATATTCATCTAGTACCAAACAATATAAATAAATGGTCTTATTTTAAAGATAAATAGTTTAAATATCATTGTAAAAATCATTAAGACAAAATTAGGCTTATTCATTATCTTACAGTTTAAAAAAAGAAAATCGAACGAAAAGATGGTACGGTTCGTTACTTTTTCGTATTTTTGCATCTCGCAGATTAAGTAGATAATTAAAAGCAAAAGAATTAAATAGATATGGCAAAAGAATTAAAAGATCTTACCAAACGTAGCGATAATTACTCGCAATGGTATAACGAATTGGTTGTAAAAGCTGACTTAGCAGAACAGTCTGCCGTGCGTGGATGCATGGTGATCAAACCCTACGGATACGCTATTTGGGAAAAGATGCAACGTCAACTTGATGATATGTTTAAAGCAACCGGACATCAGAATGCTTATTTCCCCTTGCTTATTCCAAAATCATTTCTCAGTCGTGAAGCCGAACATGTGAAAGGTTTCGCTAAAGAATGTGCAGTTGTCACTCACTATCGCTTAAAAACAGATAAAGATGGTTCAGTTATTGTTGATCCCGCAGCTAAACTTGAAGAAGAATTAATTATTCGTCCTACATCAGAAACAATTATCTGGAATACCTACAAAAATTGGATACATTCCTACCGCGATTTGCCAATCCTGATCAATCAGTGGGCCAACGTTTTTCGTTGGGAAATGCGTACACGGTTATTTCTCCGTACTGCCGAATTTCTTTGGCAGGAGGGACATACAGCACATGCAACCAGCAAGGAAGCAGAAGAAGAAGCTACAAGAATGTTGAATATCTATGCCGAATTTGCAGAAAAATACATGGCTATGCCAGTTGTTAAAGGTGTGAAATCACCTACGGAACGCTTTGCCGGGGCTCTGAATACATATACAATTGAGGCTATGATGCAAGATGGCAAGGCTTTGCAAAGTGGCACATCTCACTTTTTAGGCCAAAACTTCGCAAAAGCATTTGATGTGCAGTTTGTCAATAAAGAAAACAAAATGGAATATGTATGGGCCACATCCTGGGGGGTTTCCACAAGACTTATCGGTGCTTTGATTATGGCACACTCCGATGATAATGGATTGGTTCTTCCTCCACGTTTAGCTCCTATACAAGTAGTTATTGTTCCTATATATAAGAATGAGGAACAATTAAAACTAATAGATGAAAAAGTATCTGGTATCGTTGAAAAATTAAAGGTATTGGGTATTTCAGTAAAATATGACAATTCAGACAATAGACGTCCCGGATTCAAGTTCGCCGATTATGAACTACGTGGTGTACCTATCCGTTTGGTAATGGGGGCAAGAGACTTGACCAACAATACAATGGAGGTCATGCGCCGTGATACGCTCGAAAAGGAAAATGTATCATGCGATAATATTGAAATCTATGTGCAGAAATTACTTGATGATATTCAAAATAATATTTATCAAAAAGCTCTTAAGTTTCGAGATGCTCATATGATTCCGGTTGATACGTACGACGAATTTAAATCTAAAATTAATGACGGGGGATTCTTCCTTGCTCATTGGGATGGTACAGCCGAAACAGAAGCCAAAATTAAAGAAGAGACAAAAGCTACCATTCGTTGCATACCTTTTGATGGAGATAAAACTCCGGGAAAGGATATGATTACAGGAAAACCTTCCAAACAACGAGTTATTATTGCTCGATCTTATTAATTCCGTTTTTTTACAAATACAATTAGGCCAATTGTTCCAGTCTTAAAAAGAACAATTGGCCTTAATTATTAAATGCATAAAACGGTTTATGGGACTTCTTTATGCTCATTTTTGATCTTAATAAAAACAAGGCAATAAATAAATCATATTTTTAGTTAGATAGTATCCAAATATATTGAATTTATAACGTGTTAATGCTCGACTAAGCATTAACATCAAACAATTACTTAATAAAAACATGAGAAAGAAATCACGACTTACTAATTTATTAAATATAATAATAATAATAACTATTTTTTTTACTTTTCATAGTTGCGTAAATAATATTCAAGAAGATGAAGAAAAAAGTACAACTCCACTCAATTTTATTGGTTCAATTCAATCGCTTTCGGATTCCCGTATAGTTAACAACGGATTTGAAAAAGGTGACGAAGTTGGACTTTTTGCAATGATAAATCCAGATGAATTAAAAGAAGAACGCTATATTGATAATATGAAATTCATAGCGTCTGAAACTTCTTCTTCAATGGTTTTTACAGCAGTAGAAAGCACTTTTTATCCTGAAAACAATGCCGAAATGGATTTGATTGGCTATTATCCTTATCAGGCAAAAGGATCTGAATCCGGAACAAGTTTGATAACTGTTTCTGTAAAAACATCACAAAAAGAAGATTCGGATTATTCATTATCTGATTTTTTAGTTGCTAAAGCTTCGAAAATAACTTCTTTGCAAAAGACAGAATTATCATTTGGTCATAAATATACAAAAGTCAAGATCATTTTAAAATTAGCAAGCGGACTTGATGAATCCCTTTTAAAGGCTAAAGATCCATTGATTTCGGCGATAGGGTTTTATACCTCGGCAAATTACGATTTACTTGCAGATGATTTTTCTTCTTATGCTAAACAAAAAACGATATTTCCTCATGGAAGTTGGGTATGGAATGATACTCTAAAAAGTCTTGTTGGTAAAGATTTCATTTTGATACCACAGGCTATTGATTCTTCGAAACAATCATTTACAATAGAATTGGACGGACGAGTTTATTTTTGTAAGGTTCCTGCCGATATGAATCTAACTTCGGGAAGTGAGAAAAAAATCACAATAACATTCAAACCTTCTACAGATGAACTAATTAGTCAAGTCAGTGGTTCCATACAATTATGGAGCATTGATGTTACCGATGCAAACACATCCAATCAATTAACAAATAATACTGTTGACATATCGATGCTAAGTTTTTCTTCTTCTAATATTTATAACGTTATATATCAAGGGAAAACTATTGCTGAAATTTGCAAAGAATATTTGTTGGCAGATAATATAACATCACGTGCTTTAGTTGTATATCCGGTCACTAACAGCAAAGCTGATCTTACTAAAGGTATTGTTTTACAATTGCTGGACAGAAAAGGAAACGTTCATGGTGGCAGTGTATCATGGAATGAGGCGAATAATTCATTGACTTACACCTTAGGAACCGATGAAGTACACGATTCTTTCTATATAAAATCGGATAAGACCATATCTCTAACAAAAGGTGAAAATGATTTGTCTATCTCATTAATAGCAAAAAGATTGCGTGATTTACGTACAGGAAAAGCACAACAATACCCTCTCGTGAAAATAGGTACTCAATATTGGATGGCTGATAATTTAAATACGGCATTTTATAAGGATGGGACTCAAATGACAAAATTAACATCCATTACCGAAGGGGCAATCGGATATAAAATGTCTGAATCAGGAAATTATTATTATACCAAAGGAGCCATACAAGCAAATAATATTGTTCCTAACGGTTGGAAAATTCCAAGCACATCAGATTGGAATTTACTAAAAACATATCTCAAGGATAATGGTTCTTTATTAAAATCAGGTGATTGGAATGCAGCAGATACCGAAAATGTAATTCTACCCGCTACAAACCTTACTGGCTTCGGAGCTTACCCCATAGCTATAAGCGTAAAAACATTTTTGGAAGAATATAGGGGTGATTTAGCGAGCTATTGGACCTTAAACGAGGATAATACGGATCTTGCAGAAAACAACTTCTTACTTCACAAAAATAATCAAAACATGATAACTTGTTCCGTAGGCACCACAAAGGCTTTTCCTCTTCGTTGTCTAAAAAAATAGAACAATAGTTTTTCTCTTTTATATGAATTATATGTATCTTTGAATATTGATTATAAAAAAGAAATCATGAGAAGAATAATTAATCCCTGGTTAGAAAAAGAAGGGTATAATTGTTTCGGATGCTGTCCGAACAATCCCGCAGGAGCACAAATGGTATTTTATGAAGACGGAGATGAAATAGTAAGTTTCTGGAAACCGCGAATGGAATTCCAAGGATGGATAGATACGTTGCATGGTGGGATACAATCAGTTCTACTTGATGAAATATGTGCTTGGGTAGTATTACGCAAGCTCAATACTACAGGCGTAACGGCCAAGATGGAGACACGATATAAGAAATCCATCTCAACCAAAGATTCGCAACTTATGCTTAGAGCAAAACTCATAGAACAAAAAAGAAATATTGCTATTATTAAAGCCCAACTTTTCGATTATAACAAAACTCTTTGTACCGAAGCTATATGTACTTATTTTACTTTCTCGAAAGAAAAGGCTGAAAAAGAAATGCAATTCAAAGGATGTAAAGTTGATCCAGAAGAAATATTACCTTTCTTCTAACTTTTTGTGCACAATTTAGGCAAAAGACTTTGCGGTATGAAAGATTTATATTATTTTTGTAGCGTTATGAAAGTAATAATGAACTATAATGTAAACAAAAACCTTCATCATCATCTGATTTAAATAATCAGACGAGCTGTGAAAGGTATGTATATAAAAAAATAAGAAATGGCTTGTCGAGAAATCGAGAGCCATTTTTTTTGTTTAATAATATATTGTATAATAAAATAATTTGATTATGATTAGATTGGCTGTACAAGCAAAAGGTCGTTTGTTTGATGACACTATGAAATTAATGGAAGAATCGGATATTACGTTAAACAGATTCAAAAGGAATCTGTTGGCACAATCTTCCAATTTTCCTATTGAAGTGTTGTTTCTTAGAGATGACGACATTCCACAAACTGTTGCTTCGGGAGTAGCAGATGTTGGTATTGTGGGTGAAAATGAATTCATTGAAAGGCAAGAAGATGCTATAATCGTTAAGAAATTAGGATTCAGTAATTGTAAGCTTTCTCTGGCTATGCCGAAGAATATCGATTATCCAGGTATTCAATGGTTTCATGGGAAAAAAATAGCAACTTCATATCCGCATATCTTAAAAAGTTTTTTTGATAAAAATGGTATCAAAGCAGAAGTACATGTAATAACCGGATCTGTTGAAGTTGCTCCAAGTATCGGATTGGCTGATGCTATTTTTGATATTGTTAGCTCGGGTTCTAC
>JALNVG010000173.1 GCA_023227685.1 Bacteroidaceae bacterium | reverse complement strand
CTAGTAAATGGATACGAGACGTTAACAATTTCTCTGTATCCGGCTTCTTCTCTGTATCTTTTTCTTTGTTTGTCTCTTTACTCATTGTGCCTGGCAAAACTCCTTTCTCTATATTTAACACCCTGTCTTATCCTGTTTACGGTTGACTAAATTAATTTATAATCCTTATATTGGTTGTCTAATTTGTTGATTAACCTCTTAATACTAAGATGAGTATACTTTAATCAGCAAAAAACAAGCGAATAACATATTAAAATAATTTTCTTATGCAAATGGTCTGGTTTTCTTATGCAATTACCCTGCTTTTCTTATGCAAAACCTATCTGTTTGCGATGCAATTTTTATTTAGTTAAACGTATCAATTTCACAAGATACATCTGATTACTTTTCCAATCAAGTTGAAGTGAATAATTTTGCTTGGTAACATTTACAACAGATTTTTCGGGTTTGGCAATAGACTGTTGCTTCAAGGTCTGTTCTTGTTGTAGAGAAAGTTGCGAGGGACTGCCCATGTCGATATAGGCGGACAATGCATCATGTTGCTTATAACCTATTGATGTAATCTGTAGTTCATACTTTCCGTTGTTGATATGATTAATCGCAAAACTGATTTTTCCCTTTTCTTGTGCCGGTTGCAGTTGAATATAAAAAGCCTGATCGGACTTCTTGCCTTGGTTCGGCATTGTAAAGTCATAAATCAAAGCAGCAATATTACCTTTATCATCTTTGGTCACCCACGAGGATTGATCGGCTGTAGCCAACTGATTAGGATATAACTTGTTCAAAAACGAATAGGCATAAAAGGTCGGTTTGAGTATACCTTGCCAGTTAATCAGTCCGAAACCGCCATGAAAAGGTTGGTCTACTGTGCCTGCTTCTTCAAAGATATCGGTAAAAGTCCAATAAGACATGGATGTGGTTGCTTTTCCCGATTTCTTCAGGGTATTCAGTATATAAGTTGCATTCTGATAGGTGTCATGAAAGGGATCACGCGGAGAGTAAGAACTATTAAACTCGGTATAATGCAGTTCCATTGTTGATTTGCCTTCTTTTATCATTGCCTGTCGTGTGTGTTGCACATCTTCAGCCATACAGTCGGGGTTCTCGATAAGATGCAGTTTGTCCTTGCCGAACTCGTCAAGGAAGCCCTGCACACCGTAAGTGTGTGTAGAAACAAAATCGACAGGCAAATGGTGCTTATTCGTGTACTGAAGGAAATCCGTTATCCAAGCATTTCCCGCCGTAGCCGGTCCGCCGACACGATAATCGGGACAGACGCTCTTGATCGTCTCACTTGTCCACTGATAAAGATTGAAATAATCTTGTTGCGTACCATCAAAGAAACCCAAAAGATTTGGTTCGTTCCATACTTCAAAGTACCATTTCTTCACTTCTTCCTGTCCGTAGCGTTCGGTGAAATGTTGAACCAAAGCTTTAATTAAATTTTTATATTGCAAGGTATCCGAAGGTTGGGAGATATTACCCTTCCACCAAAATACTGTTTTGTCATTTGATTTGAGTGCGTCGGGCATAAAACTAAGTTCAACAAAAGGCCGTACGTTTATGCTCAGTAGGAAATCGTAGAGTGCATCGATATATTGAAAATTGTATTGTGGTTTGCCGTCAATCCATTTATATACCCCCATATCATCGTGAAGTAATCCGTGAAAACGGATATAGCGAAAACCGCAAGCCTGTTTGGCTATTCGCAATTGTTCCTGCCAGTTGGCATACAAGCCTTCGTGAGCCCGCCCCGCACCGACACAAAAATTATACATGGTGTTCAACGGAGTGACCGGCTGATTCAAATCAACGGTAATCGTGCGGATATCGGTTGTTTGCCGGGGAGATTGGGCAAAAGTTGACAACACAAAAATAAGACTGAATGTCAATAAAACAATTTTCTTTTTCATCATAGTTCTTTTATTTGTAAGATTTAGGATTTTATATTTAGACAAAGATAAATAAAACATCCCGATAAATGACAATAATATTGTTTCAAATAGTTGCAATCTTGTTACATAAAAAAAACAGGAGAGAAACGAAATTGCTTCTCTCCTGCCTAAATATAGTGTATATATCTCTAACTAGATCTTTTCAATATAAGCCAATACATCACCTTTGTTTACCGTAGCTCCCTGAGATGTGCAAATTTCAACGATACGTCCCTTGAAATTAGCTTTCATCATATCCGAAGTATGCCAAGGTGTTTGAATATAACAGAATGGATCTTCGGGCTCATATTCTTTGCCTATCTCGGGAGGAGTAGACGGACCGTCAACATTGACTTCCCAGATGACCTGTCCTTTTTCGGTGGCCATAATAGGATATGCTTTGGCACGTTTCAACTTCTTCACATCTTCTTCGGAGAATCCTTGTTTTACCATTTTGGCATCTTTGGCTTTCTGCAAATCTTCTTCAAATCTGCTTTTGGCCACACCGGATTTATAATCACGATACTGACGATCATGCATGGCGAACTCTAAGAGTTCTTCATCATCAGGACCGAAATCCCAATTGTTCTTTTTCATTTCTGCACGATACTCATCCAATTGGTCGGGATAATAGGATTGAGGATCTTTATCGGTAAACTCATAACCTTTATCCTTGGCAAGTTTGATAATCACAGGATCCAGTTTGCCTGGCAGCTTGCCGCTCTTACCCAAGATCATATCCCAAGCATGGTTGTCGATCATGGTCCAACGCTCTTCACCTTTGGCACGTGCCAGCACGTTCATCAGTGAGATGTTCTTTACATATTGACTGAAAGGTGTTACTAATGGAGGATAACCTAATTTAGGCCATACATATTCCACTTCGTCAAAAAGCATCAACAGCAAGTCGTCAAGACTCAACTCCGGTTCTTTTTTGCTTTTCAATATCATGTTGATGCCCGAATGTATACCTTTCAAATCGGCCATCATCGAGCCCATCATACCACCCGGTAAACCACATTTCAAAAGTAACGAAGTCATCTGTTTGTTTGTAGGATCCATAAAGTATCCCAAGAAATCATCAATGAATCCCTGCGTCATGGCACGGGCTTTCATATAAGCCTTCATATCGATTTCGGGAACTTGAAAGCCTTCGTCTTTCAACATTGCCTGAACAGAAATAACATCCGGATGAATCTTACCCCATGATAAAGGTTCCATAGCTACATCGATGATGTCGGCACCATTCTCGCAAACTTCCAATATGGAAGCCATCGAGAGACCCGGGCCGCTATGTCCGTGATATTGTATAATCGTTTCGGGATGACGTTGCTTGATGGTCTTGGTCAGTTTGCCGAGCATGCCCGGACGACCTACACCGGCCATATCCTTTAAACAGATTTCCGGTGCACCGGCTTCTATCAATTTATCGGCGATGGCAGAATAATATTCTACCGTATGTACGGGTGAATAAGTGATACATAGTGTAGCTTGCGGTATCATTCCTGCCTCAAGTGCATACTTGATGGACGGAATAATATTACGAACTTCATTCAATCCGCAAAAAATACGGGTAATATCTACTCCTTGTGCATGTTTTACTTTATACATCAATCGGCGTACATCAGCAGGAACAGGATACATACGCAACCCGTTCAATCCACGATCAAGCATGTGTGTTTGTATACCGGCTTCATTAAATGGTTTCGTGAATGCACGAACGGCCTTATTTGGGTTTTCGCCATAAAGCAAATTCACTTGTTCAAAGGCTCCACCATTAGTTTCCACACGGGCAAAACAACCCATTTCTACAATCAAGGGTGCTATCTTTACTAATTGATCAACACGAGGTTGATACTTACCTGATGATTGCCACATATCTCGATATACGAGACTAAATTTTATTTCTTTCTTCATATAATAAAATACTGAATGATAAGTTAACTTATAAATTCACGTCAAAAATACGTATTATATAAATCATATACAATTTTATAAGCTAATTTTTGAAAATTGAAAAAGAAAAAACAAATATTTTTAATGTTATTTCAAGCAATTTCATAAACATTTTTCCGTATTAAACCTTATATATAATATAGCAGGGTATCAAAAACAAACAGTTATGAAACTAAATCAATGTATCATCTCATTTGTTGTCATATTGATGACAACAATGACTACTTTGTCTGCACAAAACAAAGAAGAAAAAGCTACACAGAAAAGACAGGCTGTAAAAGAATTGGTCCGTTCAAAGAACTACAAGATTTATGTGAACATTGCATTGCCTATGAGCGGGCATAGCATTCAACTGTCCTCCGAGTATTATCTGGAGGTAAAAAACGATTCTTTATTCTCATATCTCCCCTATTACGGGCGTGCTTACATGATCCCTTATGATGGAGGAAAAGGATTGATTTTTAATGCTCCGATTACAAGTTATCAGATAAAAAAGAACAAAAAAGGGAAATATGAGGTGACTGCAGAGACACGCAATTCCGAAGACACCTACAAATATTATCTGACAATCTTCTACGATGGGAGTTCTAATATTCAAGTCAATATGCAAAATCGCCAGTCTATCGGTTTTATCGGCAGACTTGACTTAAAAGAATAATCAGGATCTCTTTTCGTGGTTATTTAATACAGGCAAGCAGATATGATATTTCACAGCCAGAATACGGGTAAGCAGAACTACCATTCCGCCTATTATCTGACATCCGTAAGATTTTATGCCTGCCATGTAGCATAACCAGTACGCTATACCGCCTACCACACAGGCCATTGCGTAAATCTCTTTTCCGAAAATAAGAGGAATTTCATTGATCAGTACATCCCGAATCACACCACCTGCCGATCCTGTGAGGCATCCCATAATGATAGCCACCCAAAAGGGATACCCCAAGGCAATGCTCTTTTGCACCCCGACTACGGTAAAAAGTGCCAAGCCGACACTATCAAAAAGGAAAAAGGTATTATTAAGATGAATCAGATACTTGCCGAATATGATAACTCCGAAAAGGGCCAGGGCGGTACAGAGAAGATACATCGGATCAACCATCCAGCTCGGTGTGACATTGAGCAAGACGTCACGGATCGTGCCCCCGCCTATGGCTGTTGCGAAACCTACGACATAAGCACCGAACCAATCAAACTTATTGGCTGACGCCAGTCTGATTCCACTTATGGCAAAAGCAAATGTGCCTATAAAATCAAGTATTTGAACGAATGTTGGCATTTATTTCTTTTTTATTTTGCAAAAGAACAAATAAATTCGATAAGAAACCGTATTTTTGTTCACATAAAAACAATGAAGCTTGTCTTTTCAGGTTTAATGATAGATATATAAGAAGATGAAGATAACAATTGTAGCAGGTGCACGCCCTAATTTCATGAAAATAGCGCCCATCGTTCATGCCATTGATAAAGCTAGAGAAGCGGG
>JALNVG010000172.1 GCA_023227685.1 Bacteroidaceae bacterium | reverse complement strand
GCGAACCCATCATTACCCCTTCAAGTGGCGTGAATCCCATCGAAGTATCAATAACTTTACCATCTTTGATCGCTGCAATTGATGCTCCGTTACCAATGTGACAAGTAATCATCTTGGTTCCCTCAGCCTTGATATTAAGAAACTCACAGGCACGATGAGAAACATAACGGTGAGAAGTTCCGTGAAACCCGTAACGACGCACTTTGTATTTTTCATAAAGCTCATACGGGATAGCATACATATAAGCATAATCCGGCATTGTTTGATGAAAAGCAGTGTCAAATACAATAACTTGAGGAACTCCGGGCAAAGCAGTGCTAACGCCATCAATACCTTTTAAATGACCGGGCGTATGAACCGGGCCAATCTCTATACATGCATTTAATCCTTCACGTATTTTTTTAGTCAACAAAACAGACTTGATAAAAAATGAGCCACCATTGACAAAACGGTGACCTACGGCATTTATCTCTTTCAAAGACTTAATCGCACCATACTCGGCATTCGTCAGAGCATCAAGAACCATTTTTACTCCAACCGAATGTTCCGGAATATTTTTTTCTATTTTCTTCTTTGAACCATCGGGCAGGGTTAGTTTCATAAAAGAACCTTCTATGCCTATTTTTTCTATTCCTCCCTCAGCCATAACTGATTTATGGTCCATATCAAACAACTTATATTTAATTGATGAGCTGCCGCAATTCAATACTAATATTTTCATTTTCTTTTTTTCTTCAATTCCTTAATCATTTTTTTGCTTTCGCAGCAATGGCCTGATTAGCTGTAATAGCAATCATACCAACAATGTCATCAACCGAGCAACCACGAGACAAATCATTAACCGGACGGGCAATACCTTGCAGTATAGGACCGACAGCTTCAGCACCACCTAAACGCTGAACAAGTTTATAAGAAATGTTCCCTACCTCCAAATTCGGAGCTATCAAAACATTTGCCCTACCGGCAACTGGAGATCCAGGAGCCTTACTTGCGCCTACAGAAGGAACAAGAGCGGCATCAGCCTGCAACTCGCCATCAATATTTAAAGTAGGATCAAGGACTTTAGCCTGTTTTAAGGCATCAAGCACAACATCAACAACTTCATGTTTGGCAGAACCCTTGGTAGAAAAGCTCAACATAGCTACATTGGGATGTTCAATACCTGCAATAACTTTGGCTGTGCGCGCTGTGCAAATAGCAATCTGAGCTAATTGTCCGGCATCCGGAACCGGCGTTACCGCAACATCACCAATAACAAGCAATCCATCTTGTCCGTACTCATGAGCATTAGACATCAACAGCAAGCCCCCTGAAACACAAGTAATACCCGGTTCGGTTTTAATTATCTGCAAAGCCGGACGAAGCACATTACCTGTCGTATTACGAGCACCGGCCAATTGACCGTCAGCATCATCGCTTTTAATCATCATACATCCGAAATAAAGAGGATCATTTACTTTTTCACGAGCCTCATCGATAGTCATCCCCTTTTTCTTACGAAGTTCACACAAATATTGTGCATATTGTTCCTTCTTTGGAGAAGTAAGAGGATTGATAATAGTAGCTTTGCCAATATTCTTCAATCCAAGTTTTTCAGCAAGAGCATTAATCTCTTCCGGAATACCCAAAATAAACAAGTCGGCTACTTCATCTGCCAATATTCTGTCAGCAGCTTTCAATGTACGTTCTTCCGTCCCTTCGGGAAGAACAATACGTTGGCGATTCGCTTTAGCATTCGCCAACAGTTTTTTAATTACATTATTCATAGATATCTATTAATATGATTGTTATTTCTTCAATAATATACCAAATTCGATTTCCCATGCAAAAGTACATAATTTTGTAATACACACATTACAAAAAGCAAGCTTTTTCAATAGAAATATAGATATTTTATCTTTTGCAAGTACGCGTTAAATTACTTTCGTTATCGCAAACAAAGAAAGAGAGCAATAATTAATAGAGAAAAAATCAACAAACACCCTATTTATTTCGTTATATTTTAATTAAAGATAAATATATGATTGAATTTAAAGATCTCACTATAAAAGATAAGGACATCATTACAGGTTTCACAATGAACAGTAATCGAATTAATTGTGATCTATCTTTTTCAAATCTATGTAGCTGGCGATTCAAATACGATACAAAGTTTGCTGTCGTAGATGATTTTTTGCTTCTTAAATTCTGGGTACAAGGACAACTGGCATACATCACCCCTGTGGGAAAAGGAAAATTGAGAAACATAATGAAAGTTCTGACTGATGATGCAAAAATGGAAAAACAACCTTTCTGTATGCTTGGCATCTGTTCGGACATGCGTAACGAACTACAAGAAGCAATGTCGAATAATTTGGTCTTTAGCAAAGCACGCAATTATGCTGATTATATCTATCTACATACAAATCTGGCTACTTTGAAAGGAAAAAAGTTACAATCAAAACGTAATTTCATCAATCGGTTCCGCAGAAATCATCCTGATTATCAATATGAACCCATAACTCCCGAACATATCGAAGAATGTATTGCACTTGAGGTTGAATGGTGCAAGGTCAACCATTGCGACGAACGCGAAGGCGTGGGCAATGAAAGACGGGCACTTGTTTATGCACTGCAACATTTTAAAGAACTCGGACTGACCGGCAGCATGATTCGCATAGATGGAAAAATCATAGCCTTCACTTTCGGAATGCCTATCAACCAAACGACTTTCGGTGTACATGTAGAAAAAGCCGATACTGAAATAGAAGGTAGTTATGCAATAATAAATTATGAATTCGTTAATCACATTCCCGAAAAATATATCTATATTAACAGAGAAGAAGATCTAGGAATCGAAGGACTCCGAAAAGCTAAACTCTCTTATCAACCGGAAATTATTCTCGACAAATATATGGCATGTTTAAAAGAAGAACCGCTTGACTTCATTAATTGGTAATAATAAAAGACAATCCATTATACATGAGAGAAAAAGTAAAAGCGTTATGGCGACTTTGCTTCGATGACAGCGAAGCATTTATCGATTTATACTTCAGACTACGATGGAATGAAAATGTAAATAAAGCGATTACAAAAGATGGTAAACTGATAGCTGCACTGCAAATGCTACCCTATCAAATGACCTTTTTCGGAAACTTAATTTCTACTTCTTATATTTCAGGCGCCTGCACACATCCTGATTATCGCAAAAAAGGATATATGAAAGAACTGATTTCCTCCTCTTTTAAGACAATGCTGAATGACAAAATCGCCTTTTCTGTTTTAATTCCTGCAGGAGCGAAACTATATGAATACTATGCCCATTTGGGATATGCTACTGTCTTTTATTATACTAAATATTCCGTTTCAGACCAGTTACCACCAGACTACGACAACAGTCTCTCTATAGATAGAGCAAAAACATATCATCCTGACGTATACAGCTATTTAAGTTCTATGATGAACAATCAACCATGCTACATACAACATACCGAAGAAGATCTCAAAATTATCAATGCAGACCTTACGGTTAGCGGTGGAGGTTTATACTATGCACAAAAAGGAGGAAAGATTGTTGGTACTGCAATTGTAAACGAAGCAAAAGAAGAAAAAATAATTCTTGAGCTATTCGCCAACAACAAGGAAATAGAAAATAGCTTATATCAGGCCATTAGCAACAGATTCAAAGGATCTAAAGTCAGCCGAATACTCCCTGTACATGACTCCTTACAAGAAGGTATAAAAACACATCAGTATGGGATGGCCAGAATCATTGATGCGCCACAAGTACTACAAATCTATGCCAAAAGAAATCCTGATAAAAAAGTATCATTAAAAATAACTGATGAATTGCTTCCTGCTAATAACGGTTTCTACCTGATTGAAAATGGATTCTGCTCATACAACAACAAACATCAGCTCTCTAAGAATTTTATCGAAATAGGAATTCGGGAATTAACAAGCCGAATACTCCTTCCTCTCCATCCGGGTATGAGTCTGATGATGGACTAAAGAATCATTCTTCTTTGGTTAACATGGCTTCCAACTTTTCAGGACTTAAACGAAGATAAAACTGCCCATGATAGGCTATAGAAATAGCACCGGTTTCTTCAGAAACAATAATAGCATGTGCATCCGATACTTGCGAAATCCCCATTGCTGCGCGATGCCGTAAACCTAACTCTTTGGGTATTTCCTGTTTATGCGAAACGGGAAGAATACAACCGGCAGCCTTAATACGTCCTTTACTTATCAAAACAGCTCCATCATGCAGCGGGCTGTTTTTAAAAAAAATATTTTCTATCAGCAATTGATTGATATTTGCATCAATCAATTCACCGGTCTTCATAATATCATCAAGTGTAATGGTATGTTCGATAACAATAAGTGCACCTATATTCTTCTTACTCATATTCAAACAAGCCATCACGACAGGCATGATATTATTATCTATTACTTTGT
Source organism: Bacteroidaceae bacterium (assembly GCA_023227685.1). GTDB lineage: Bacteria > Bacteroidota > Bacteroidia > Bacteroidales > Bacteroidaceae > JALNVG01. Next base: position 1,012 of record JALNVG010000172.1, on the reverse strand, counting down.
TTTTATTGCCGGTAGAAAAGAAATGAACCAGCGAGTCCACACCACGATGTGACCCCAACGTTTGCAAAAACCTTCGTATCTCATCTTGAAACAACACAACCAGCACAATAACCCCTACGCTCATCATTGCATTGAAAATTGAGCCAAGCAATTTCATTTCAAGTACTTGGGTAACAATGAACCACAAAGCTATAAAGATCAAGATTCCTGTGAATATCTTGATTGATCCTGAAGCCTTCATTAATTTGTATGAATAATACAAAAGAAGTGCAACAAGAAATATATCAATAAAATCTTTTATTCCAAAATTAATAAACACAGGCGTTATTTCTTTCTTTAATCATTTGCAAGTATTCATTTTTTGTATCATCTTGACGGACTCTACACCCTCACGAACATCATGTACCCGAATGATATTGGCACCTTTCATCAAAGCTACGGTATCAAGCACTGTTGTTCCGTTAAGTGCATCTTCGGGATTGGTATCAAATAATTTATATATCATCGATTTACGTGATATACCAACTAGTAATGGAAGTCCGAAAATATCAAATTCCTGAAGGTTGGCCATCAGCTGATAATTATTTTCCAAAGTCTTTCCGAAACCGAAACCCGGATCAAGAATTATATCTTTAACACCCAGATCATACATCTGCTGTATTTTTTTTGCAAAATAAAGAAAAACCTCTCGTAAGAAATTGTCGTAATGTGGGTGTTGCTGCATATCTTGAGGTGTTCCCTGCATATGCATCATAATATAAGGGACTCCCAACTTTGCCACTGTTTCAAACATCTTGGCATCCATCTCACCGGCAGAAATATCATTAATTATAGCAACACCATAATCATTTACACAACGCTCAGCTATATCTGCACGAAAAGTATCAACAGAAATCACAGCATCGGGATAGTCACGATTTAAAATATTCAAGCCTACGCTAAGGCGATACATTTCTTCTTCTTGCGTTACATCATCAGCATTAGGATGTGAAGAATAGGCGCCAATGTCAAT
>JALNVG010000171.1 GCA_023227685.1 Bacteroidaceae bacterium | reverse complement strand
GTTGTTTGCTTCGGTACTATAATCTCTATGTTCTTTATCATTACGATGATTCCTGTTGGATACTGGATGATTTTCCGGATAGAAGATAAAAGACGAATATTAAAAAATGAAAAAGAACATTCAAACGAAATGAATAATAAATTGAAAATACACTTAAGACTAGGTTTTATTGCGCTACTCCTGATTCCATACTGCAACAATATACAGGCACAAAAAGTTTACACTCTCAGTGAATGTAGAAAAATGGCTTTGGAAAACAACTTCAAAATAAAGAAAGCGCAACTCGAAGTTGATGCAGCCAAGCAAGAAAAAGCTGAGGCTTTCACAAAATATTTCCCAAGCATATCTGCCGGAGCTACTTATTTCAAGGCAAATACAGATCTTATAAAAAAAGATTTTTCGCTAACCACAAGTCAGCAAACACAGATAGCCACAGTGCTTTCACAGATGGGACTTGATCCTAGCATCTTATCCGGACTGCCATCCACTTACACCTTCGGAATGTTAGATAAAGGTACCATAGCAAACGTGATTGCCATGCAACCAATTTTTGCCGGTGGACAAATCGTCAATGGCAATAAACTAGCAAAAATAAACGAAGAAGTCAAAAATGTTCAATTACAACAAACAAAAGACCAAATTATCGCTACAACCGAACAATATTTCAATCAGTTGCTTGCCCTTTATGAAAAAGAAAAAACTCTGGATATTGTAGAGAAGCAACTGAATAGAATTCATCAGGATGCCGATAATGCTTATCAGGCCGGAGTACGCAATAAAAATGACGTGCTGGCTGTTGAGTTAAAACAAAATGAATTGGCCAGCAACAGAATGAAAGTTGACAACGGCATACAACTCATGCGTATGCTACTTGGACAATATATCGGTGAGGATTTCAAACAACTCGATATTGATAAATCTTTGATAAAGGATCTTCCAAATCCCTCAACTTATCTAACAGATCATAATGCTGCCTTATTAACACTTAATGAATATCAGTTACTTAATAAAAACACCGAAGCTCAAAGATTACAAAAGAAGATGGCTATTGGTGCTACACTACCAACGGTTGCTATTGGTGTAGCAGGTATATATCAAGATCTTTTAGGAAAAGGAAGAACAAATGTTATAGGCCTTGCAACAGTCAACATACCCATAAGCGGCATTTGGTCTGGTAGCCACACCATAAAAAACCGAAAATTCCAAGAAAGCATTGCTGAATATACCAGCCAAGACAATCAACAACTATTACTGATAAGAATGCAAAGTACTTTCAATGACCTATCACAAGCCTATAAACAAATAGAGCTATCAAAAAAGGCAGAAAATAAAGCAGCAGAAAACCTTCGTTTAAATAGTGACTATTATGAAGCAGGAACAACCTCACTGAGCGACTTACTAGACGCCCAAGCCCAAGATCAACAAGCACACGATCAATATACCGACGCGGTTATCTTTTATTTGAATAGCCGAACGGCTTATATGCAAGCTACAGGAAGAAATGTAAAATAAAAAAGACATCCCCCTCCTTCGGTTTTGGGAATTATGATGTTTTTTGATTTTCAAGAACTAACGGATGTGTAAAAATAAAACGAGTTCCATCTGTATAGCTGGAATCAACCCATATCTTACCGCCCCATTTTTTGACAATTAACAAACAAATAGATAACCCTAAACCCGAACCGCTTGATGTTTCACTAAGCTTTTCGAAACGGTTAAAAACATCTTTCTGATTTTTTAAAGGAATGCCACAGCCGGTATCTGAAACAGTAAATACAGATTCGTTTTTATGTTCATCCAATGAGAAATTTAAGGTAATTACACCATTTGTTGTAAACTTGTTTGAATTAGTTAACAAATTAACAAGTACCTCTTGCAATCTTTGCGCATCAGTCTTCAAAATAAACTGATCAAAAGCTGAAGTAAATAATACTTTATTCGTGGTTTCAGGAGAAACGCTAACAGATGCTACAGTATTCTTACACAAGACAACTACATCGCAATCTTTAAAAGTAAACGGCATTTGGTTGGCTTCCAAGCGCGAAAGATCAAGAATGTCATTAACCAGCCGTAATAGTAAATCTGAATTCAACTTTATAATCTGAAAATATTCTGCTTCTTCCTCTTTGGGTAATTGTTGAGAAGAAATCAAATCGGTAAAACCAACAATCGAATTTAAGGGCGTTCGTATATCATGACTCATATTTGCTAAAAAGGTTGATTTCAAACGATCGGATTCTTCAGCTTTATCTTTTGCTACAATCAAGTTATATTCTGAAACCTGTAATTTATTTTTAGCTATCTTCATCTTATAATAGAAATAAAGCGAAATAAATAGAGCAATAAGCAAAATAACAAAAAAACAGATAATAACAAAAATCTGCAACTTATATTTCTGGTAGAAAGTCGGTTCAAGATTAACAACTTTAACTTTAAAAGGTATTTGATCCACATTCAATTTCCATTTCTTCATTTGACCTATTTCGCAACAAGCATAACTCTTGATAACAGTAACATGAGATATTGTATCCTTTGGATGTTTTTCTATGTTTAACACCTTCTCGGCCAACAACCGACCTTGCTCAAGATAATCAGGTATAACCCCTCCTATTGTCCAATACCCCAAGCCCATAGAAGATGATGTGAATGCCGGTATGTGTGGATTTACAGCCATCATTGAGTAAAAAGCATTACGCATAAAATAACCTTTATTCTTATCTATAAGCCAAGAGCCAAGCAAGATTACCGTATGCTCAGGTAATTTGCCCAATCTATCATTTACCTCATATATAGAATTTACACGGCCATCCAATAATATGGAATTAAGTTGCGGGAATCTCAGCATTTCCTTACAGAATAGAGCCTGCATATTAACACCACCATAAGTATTATCAGAAATAAAAGCGATATGACGTGTCTTAGGAAACAAAGAAAGTATCATTCGTATATTACCTCTCAGATCATATTTATAAAAAATACCATCCCTTAAATTATGGATCCTGGATTTTTTATCCAAGATTATCGACTTGGGCATCCATAGGTTCAAACTATCTGGGATATTGTTAAGCAAAAAGACATTACTGCTAACCATTACAGGAATTACCGGTATATCACTTTTAACTTCATCCTTCAAAGACAAATAGGCCGCCCAAGCCTCCTGCCCCAAGAGAATAACAACCTCCGGCTTTCTGTTTTTTGTATAATAGGTCAAGATTTTACGAAGTTTCGATTTCCATGTATTAGCGCCGAAGAAACTCTTACTATTCATATTCTCAATAAGAATCTCCGATTGCCCACCCGAATCACGATACTTGTCCATGAAATCATTAATAGTTTTCATGATACGATAAGAATCGGGATTATACGAGCTGACTAATAAAATAGGTTTCTCCATAGATTGAGGCATAGCATACAATATACTACTTCCCCCCAAATAGAATAAAAGAAAAAACGAAAATATATGTATTCCAAATTTTTTCATTAAAAAAAAATTATGATTGCAAAATTAAGAATTGTATTTTATATATCACTTATAATAATTACTTTTGTTGCCTAAAAAGAAAAAATAATGGAACTTTATAAAGAAATAATTTCGGGAACTCTAAAAATCTCTCAAAATCAAATAGGGAGCGCCATCAAATTAATATTAGACGGTTCAACAGTACCTTTTATTAGCCGTTATCGAAAAGAGGCTACAGGAGGGCTTGATGAAGTTCAAATAGAAAATATCAAAGAGCAATACGAAAAGCTATGTGATATAACCAAACGGAAGGAAACAATCATCAATACGATTACCAAAATAAATATGATGACTCCGGAATTGCAAAGGCGAATAGATGAAACTTGGGACAATATCGTTTTAGAAGACCTCTACCTTCCTTTTAAACCAAAAAGAAGAACAAAGGCTGAAATTGCCAAGGAAAAAGGATTGGAACCTCTTTCTAAAGCCATATATGCTCAGCAAGAAAAGAATTTGATGCAATTAGCCTCATCATTTGTCAAAAATGAAATAAAAGATGTTGATGAAGCCTTGGCTGGAGCAAGAAATATTATCGCTGAGCGGATCAACGAAAATGATAAAGCTCGTAATATAGTCAGGCACCAATTTTCTATACAAGCCATTATTTCCTCCAAAGTCGTAAAAGGCAAAGAAGAGGTTGCGGCAAAATATCAGGATTATTTTAATTTTACTGAATTGCTGAAACATTGTACTTCCCATCGTTTACTTGCTATCCGAAGAGCAGAAAAAGAAGGATTATTTAAAGTATCCATCAGTCCAATTGATGAAGATTGCACCGATAATCTGAGACGGCTATTTATAAAAAGCAACAATGATTGCGCCATACAGATGAAAATGTCCATCGATGACTCATATAAGCGACTTCTCAAACCATCAATCGAAAATGAATTTGCTATTCAATCAAAAGAAACAGCTGACAATGAAGCCATTCGAGTATTTGCAAAAAATCTACGACAATTACTACTTGCGCCACCGTTAGGACAAAAACACGTATTAGCTATCGACCCCGGATTTAGAACAGGTTGCAAGGTAGTTTGCCTTGATGCCCAAGGAAATTTACTTCATAATGAAAATATTTATCCGCACCCTCCTGTCAATAAAACATCCCAAGCAGCAGCTCAACTGCGTAAAATGATTGAAGCCTACAAGATAGAAGCCATATCCATCGGTAATGGTACAGCCAGCCGCGAAACAGAAGATTTTATCAACAACCAGACATTCGATCGCAATATCCCGGTTTTCGTTGTCAGTGAACAAGGAGCATCAATATATTCTGCCTCAAAAATCGCGCGTGATGAATTTCCTAATTATGACGTCACTGTACGAGGAGCAGTATCTATCGGTCGGAGACTTATGGACCCATTAGCCGAATTGGTCAAAATAGACCCGAAATCTATCGGCGTAGGACAATATCAACATGATGTTGACCAAGTAAAATTAAAAAAAGCACTTGATCAAACCGTTGAAAGCTGCGTCAATCTGGTTGGAGTAAATCTGAATACAGCCAGCAGTAACCTCCTTACTTATATCTCAGGACTCGGACCGCAACTGGCCCAAAACATTGTAAACTATCGGGCTGAAAACGGTGCATTCACCTCTCGAAAAGATTTGATGAAAATACCGCGTATGGGTGAAAAAACTTTTGAACAATGTGCTGGTTTCTTGCGCATACTACATGCTACCAATACATTAGACAAGACTGCCGTGCACCCTGAAAGCTATCATATTGTTGAAAGAATAGCCCTTGACATGAATTGTAGCATTGACGATTTAATTGCCAATAAAACCATTCGTAACAATATAGATTTATCACTCTACGTTTCGTCAACCGTAGGCATGCCAACCCTTCATGACATTATGCAAGAACTTGACAAACCCGGACGAGATCCTCGTGAAACTATAAAAATATTTGCATTCGAAAAAAATGTACGTTCACTTACAGACCT
>JALNVG010000170.1 GCA_023227685.1 Bacteroidaceae bacterium | reverse complement strand
TACTGCGTCCTCTCTTTAAACGGTTGCCACATTCGTAATACCGTGCTGTTTCAGGATCAGCAGCGTATTGGTTTTCACTTCGTCCGAACCGTTGAATCCGGTTTCTTTGAATACCACTCGGCAATTGGCATCCACGCCTTCGGGACTTACCTCTTTGTATAGTTTGCCGATACCTTCGGCAACTGCCGTGGATAGGCTGTCTGCCAAGCAGACAATCAACGAACCGGCACCCATTTCATACACGGTTTTTTCGTCTATTATATGGCTGTTAATCTTTTCGGTCAGTTCAATACCGTATTTGATCAGTATCTCATATAACAAATCGTCTTCGCTTCTATCCGTTTTGATATTAAACAAGGATTTATTGAGCGCTGTTTCAAGATTACCAGGGTCGCTATCCCATTCATTGATATTGGAACTGTCGAGCTTGAAGACTTTAAAACCGGTATCGAGTTTTTTTGGTTCTTCAGTGAACAACCCTTCTTTCTCTACTTTCGCTTTTTGTTCTTCGAGTATCTTTTTGCCGGCACGGCGAATGCGTTCTTTGGCTATTTCGGGAATGGTGATATAACCAGCCTTGCGTGCTTCGCTATCTTCGGGAGTTGGTTCGGGTAATTGTACACAGATGTATTTGCGGTTGCCTCCGTCTTCGGCATTGAGTTGCATCACCGCATGGGCCGTGGTAGCGGAGCCGGAGAAGAAGTCGAGGATAATAGAGTCTTCGTTTGAATATAATTCAAGACATCTTTGAATTAACCCAACAGGCTTAGGATACTCAAAAAAATCATTCCCGTCAAATAATTGTTTTAACTTTTGTGTTGCATCTTGAGAATGACCTACTTCAACATATTTCCATAGAGTCATAGGAGTAATTCCTGCTTTTACTTCGCTTAAAAACCTTTTAATTCGAGGAACACCATTTCCCTCAGAGCCATACCAAATGCGATTATCTTTAACAAATTCGTCATACCTCTTCTGTGTTAACAACCAACAACGACCTTCTGGAGGCAAGACCTTTCTGCCAGAAGGAGTTGTTATCTCATATACTTTCTCAATTATCCTTGGGCCTACTGAGAAATTATCTGATTGCCAAACACCTCTTGGATCATTATCAGGATTTTGATATCTATTATCTGCATCTTCAGTTCGCCTTAATCCATTACATGAAGTGGTGTCTAAGTTTTTTGCAAAGCAGAGAATATAATCATGGCTTTCAGAGAAATGCTTTTTTAAATTTACGGGAGCAAAAGCTCTTTCCCAAATTAATTGAGCCACAAAATTCTCTTCTCCAAAAATCTCATCACAAACTTTCCGAAGATTCGCCACTTCATTATCATCAATCGAAATAAATATCACCCCATCATCCGTCAGCAGGTTACGGGCAAGTTTCAGTCTCGGATACATCATATTCAGCCAGTTGGAGTGGTAGCGCCCATCGCTTTCAGTATTGGTAGATAGTTTTTTATCCTGTCCCGTCAATTCCAGATAATTCTTCATGTTATCCGCATAGTTGTCCTTATAGACAAAGTCTTTTCCTGTATTATAAGGCGGGTCGATATAGATCATCTTAACACGGCTGTGGTAGCTCTTTTGCAACAGTTTCAGTACTTCCAAGTTGTCGCCTTCTATGTAGAGATTTTCGGTATTATCCCAATCCATACTTTCCTCGGGGCAAGGGCGCAACGTGCCCGTACTACGCTTTTGCGCTTCGCGGCGGGCATTGGCTTTGCCTGCCCAGTTCAGAGCAAAACGCTCTTCGGCTGTGTCGCCATAGTTGCCCAGCAGGTCGTTGAGTGCTTCAAAGTCCACACGACCTTCCTTTATCACTTCAGGGAAAATCTGTTTCAGTTGTTCCAGATTTTGTGCAACCAACTCTGCACTTTTGCTCTCGGCTTGCGGTATGTTTGTCTTTTGCATATAGTTTGTTTTTATTTTATTCTCTTTTTTAATTCTTGTTCCCGTATTTGTAACTCTTTCAGCTTTGAGTTTAGCTTTATTATCCGATTGAACTGCGTTTCTGCTTTTATTTCGGTAAGCAAGTGTCGTTGCTCTTCACGGTTCTCTTCCAGCTGTCCGAGCAGTTCCTTGTAATCCATTATACTATACACATCGGCTTGTACAAAAGTACCTGTTTCGTCCGACACTTGCAGCATAAGCAACTTAGAAGATAGTGCATCAAACCACTCTTTCAGGTTGGAACATATTATTTTCGTGCTATCGAGCGACTGCAACCAATCACTCACTATCTTATCATCGTTATTTAATGAAAAATAACGTGTCGTCTGCATATCCTCAATCACCCGTTTGCTGCTGTCAGACTGATTGATGCGCTTCACGCACCCATTCACACAATAAGCCCCTCCACAGTGCAGTATCAAAAACAGTGGTGCAGGAAAAGCCTTTTGCATCATTGCTGATATAAGAGCTGTTTTGCCTTGATCCCGAATATCTACCTCTGCAAAAATAATCTGATCGTAGTTGTAATCACTGTCGTTGTAGCTTGCTATGCCGGTTGTTCGAGTTTGCAATAGCCCTTTCATGGTGATACGCTCCACGTCTTCGCGCAAAATACGCTTTTCCATGCTTGATAACGCCGTTTTCTCCGCAAATTGCTTTTTGGTAATCGGCACGTTTATACATGCTCCGGGCGGTATGTTGAAGTGGGTAATCATTGTAAGTTCATTTTATCAGCTTTTCGTTGTCCGAAATATTCGGCAAATTTCGGACAACGACAAAGGCCACGATATCAAAATCACTTTGCGAGGTTACCCCTTCCGCATTCAGTGAAACCAATCCGGTAGAGAAAAACGAAGCGGCTCCAACCTCTTGCGATTTGCCGATCACACTCTCGATGGCTAACTGAAAAGCGGACGAATAGGCTTTCATATTGGCATAGCTCTTTGTTTCTCTTTTTAGTTGTTGCGCTAACTCTGCCAACACTTCCGTTTTGCCCTGACACAGTTTTTTTAGGTAATCCAAACAACGTTTTCCCTGCATATAGCCCAAAACCGTTTCTCCATCTTCGCCCATATACACCAAATAATAGGGAGCCAACAGACTTTGCCCTTTTTGTTGCACCGAGCTGCGCATACAGAAAATGGTGCCGGGCGGTATCTCTTTATCGTCTGTTTCGACCACGGTATGGACACCCAACGGAATATCTTGCAAATCGGCAAGGTGGTTTTTCTCGTATTCCATAATATCCATTCGGAAATCGTTCATGTTGGTATCCGTAATGGTTATTCCACCTTGGATATCTTCCAAATCGAGTACTGTACTTTGGAGTTGCTCCAACTGCTTGCGACGATATTCCAAATCGGTCATTTCGTCGTTTTCGTTCATCTCTATGAGGTTCTCCTCGCCCGTAGCGGATATATCGAGTAAGACCATCTTCCCTTTCACCCGGCTCTCTAAGTTGATATATTCATTCAGCTCCATATTCGGCCAGAAATTGACCAACTGAATCTGTTCATTCTTGGAGCCTAAGCGGTCGATACGCCCGAAACGTTGAATGATACGCACCGGATTCCAATGTATATCATAGTTGACCAAATAGTCACAATCTTGCAGGTTTTGTCCTTCCGAAATACAATCGGTAGCAATGAGCAAGTCTATCTCTTTTTTGATATTTGGATAGGTTTTATCACGTTCTTTGGAATAAGGCGAGAAATGCGTAAGCAGTTCGTTCATCTCTTTCCTTTCTATATCGGGGAAGTTTGTTTTATTTGTCCCGCTTCCTTTTATCAAAGCGGTAAATAAGCCATATTCATCCAATATCCATTCTGACAATTCTTCATAAAGATAGGTAGCCGTATCAGCAAAAGCGGTAAAAACAATGACTTTTTTATTGTCTTCGTTGATCGGATTTTCTATTTTGCGGGCGATGACCTCTTTCAGTCGTGTCAGTTTTTCATCACGGGCAGCCGATATGGTGGCGGCACTCTCCATGAGCTTTGCCAGCGTATCGCGGTCGTATTCCAACTCTTGTCGCCATTTTACCAAATCAATATCTTGAAGTAATACTTTTACCTTGTTGCCAATCAAATAATCACTTTCATCCTCTTCTATATCAACATTATCTATGGTAATGGATTTATCCGACAATTCGGATATATGTTCTATCTTGTATAAATTTTGATTGACTTGCTCTAATAGCGCTTTTACACTCAGATAAAAAGAATAAATGGAACTCTCCATCCGTTTCAGGTAATTCACCCGCATAAGGTCAACCAAGTTCTTTTCCCGGTCGGACTGCGTAAAAACACTTCCCGTACTTAACTGATAGTCATATTTTGCCGCATATTCCGCTTTTTTCTCCTCTTTCAGTGAAGATACGGGCGAGTAATTTGCCAGATTCAGCTTCCGAATAGCATTGTTGATGTTTCTTAAAGAGGGGAATAATTGCTGACTGTCAATATCGGTTTTTTCGTTTATCGGTTTTAATCGTGTGGGGAAACGTCCCACGTCTGCCGAATCGTAATATTTAACGATATGCTTGCGGGAACGGGCAATGGTAAGCATATCCAACAATTTGAAGTAGCGGTTATCCAACCGATCAAACAACAGGTTGATGTTTCGGTCGGAAGTTTTTGCCCAATCGGAAAATTGCCGCTGAGCCAACTTCATCACATGGGAGATGTTATCAATACCTTCGTCTTCAAATACAGTATCTTCTCCTTCGGTAATAAACGATATTTGATTCTTGAGGTCGTTCATGCGGTTATTTACCGGCGTTGCCGAAAGCATCAATAGTTTCGTCTTAACCCCTTTTTTGATCACCTCGTTCATCATACGGGCATAACGGGTCATCTCTCCTTTGGAGGGATAATTATTCCGGAAATTGTGTGATTCGTCAATAACCACCAAGTCGTAGTTTGCCCAATTGATAGCCGCAAGGTCTATATCGCCCGACTTTCCACGAAGACGGGTTAAGTCGGTGTGGCATAATACATCGTAGTTGAAACGGTCGTTGATCAAAATGTTGCGTTTGTCATTCTGTGTATAAACCGTCCAGTTGTCGCGCAGTTTTTTGGGGCAAAGGACAAGCACCCGGTCGTTTCGCAATTCATAATATTTGATAACGGCAAGTGCTTCGAATGTTTTTCCGAGCCCCACACTATCAGCAATGATACAACCGCCATATTTCTCTATCTTCTCAATAGCTCCCATTACTCCATCTTTCTGAAATTTATAGAGCTTTTTCCAAATCTCCTTCTCCTTAAAGCCGGTCTTGGATTTAAAAATCTTATCGTCGGCAAAGTCAACAATAGAGTAGTGGAACAGGTGGTGCAATATCATGTAATAGACTGAATCGGGAGAATAATCCTTGTATCCCTTTTTCAGTTCTTCAATAGCCAATTTTGTGATCTCTTTGGTCAGGGTTGCGTCCGTCCAAGTCTGATCATATATCTGTTTGAGTTGGACAACTTCATTATTCCCGTCTTGTAAAATATGTTGCTGCGGATTTTTAGCGCCGATAAAACCTAAGGTGTCTGCACTGAAATCTGC
>JALNVG010000169.1 GCA_023227685.1 Bacteroidaceae bacterium | reverse complement strand
TTGTACCTTCAAGATTTAATCTAATCAACCCGAATACTGAATAATTTATCATATCCATATAATTTGCATCAACGCCTTCTGATACCAAGGTATTACCTTCGATACTCTCAATTTGTTTAGTCCGATACACTTTCATAAGAATCAAGTCCGTATAAGAACTAACCCGCATACTACGCCATACCTCATCATAATCATGATTTTTGGCAAGCATCAAATCCAACGCGGCTTTAGCCTTTACATCATACAAAGCCAATGCTTCTTTGTTTGTCATGTCTGTTTTTTCAGCATAACCCTTATCTAGCTGTATCAAACCGATAATACCATAATTGATAATGCCGATAAGCTCAGAAGATATACCTTCATGTATTAAAGATACACCTTTTGTTTCAATGCTTCGTATACGGTTTGCCTTAATCAAAATCTGATCTGTCAGTGAAGTTGGCCGTAATATTCTCCATGCCGGACCGTAATCATGCAATTTCTTGGAAAACACTTCCCGACACATTACAATTACTTGTTCAAATTGTTGCTTCGTATCATTCATCTCTTTACAAATAGTTCGCAAATATAGCAAAAAATAGAGAATAAAAAAAGTGGTACTCTATTTATATTAAAGTACCACTTGATATTATTATCTGTTATTTGTTTTAAGAACAACGCAATATTTGTCCTATATGAAGAGATGCCCGTTTGGATATTCTATTCATTTTACATAATGTACTCAAAGAAATACCACATTTGTTTGCAATAGCAGAAAGTGTATCACCACGTTTTACTTTATAATATTGTAGTGAATGTTCGTTTGAAGAATTATACCGTTGTGCTTGATTATACTGTTGTGCATTGGACTCATCATTAACACTATGATTACCATAACGATGGAAAGTATAAGTATCAGCCACAATATCTTGCTTTGGGAAATTAAAGAGAAAGGCTGGATTAATAGCAATGCCCAGAAAACGAGTTTCAAAATGCAAATGCGAACCGGTAGAACGTCCTGTACTTCCTCCAAGGCCAATAGGCTCACCGGCCTTAACTATTTGATTTTCTTTTACTAACTGTTTGGATAAATGGCCGTAGACCGTTTCCAAACCATTTGGGTGACGAATAACAATATAATTTCCGTATCCTAGACGTTCATACTTAACGATTCTTACTTTACCATCAAAAGCTGAAACAATTGTATCACCCACATTAACCTTGATATCAAGACCGTAGTGCATTCGCCTCCACCGAGGACCAAATTTTGATGTAATACGTGTACTAGGTGTAGGCATATGAAAGCCTCTTAAATTAATGGTATAAGCCTCAGGAATTCTGATTGAGCCATAAGCATGTACATACTCATTGTTCCATGTTGGATAAAGACTCAAGGCAGGGTATTGAACCTGTTCCTCATAAATTTGTTTTTGTAAAGCCAAAGAATCTACGGTTCTTAACTTTTTATCGATTGGTGCCTGACGCGCTATTAAGTCTTGAGAAAAAGAATTCAGACTAACCATTGCCGCCATGACAACAAAAACTGTTTTAATGCACTTAAAAATCATTAATTTATTTTATTCGTTGTACTCGTTATATTCATTATTGTTTTTATAAAGAAAGGAAAATATAATTTAAAATGAACTATATCAATCATTCTCCATACTCTACTTAACGCTTTTCTATTTACTAAAACTTTTCAAATTTAAGATTTCTATTTGAAACAACAAATTAATTGGTAGTTTTTTTTCTAAAAAGTTTGAAGAATGCAAGAAAAGATGTTGACACAACAGCTTACACAATAATGTTTTATACTAAATACATGTTTCTAAGCACATTTAAAACTATAATACTCTTTTTAACCTTATTTCTCAGCTTATTGCGGACCAATTCAAATTTGATTTACGAAGAACACTTAGTTGCCTCCATAAAATTTCATACTCCGGACGATTTTCATTCGGATCATCATCTACAATCTTTTGTGCTATATCACGAACAAAAGAGAGTAATTGTCCATCACGAGTAATATTGGCAATCTTAAGATCAAAAGCAATACCACTCTGTTGCGTACCTTCCAAATCACCCGGACCGCGTAATTTTAAATCAGCCTCAGCGATTTCAAAACCATCGTTCGTACGAACCATGATATCAATTCTCTTTCGTGTTTCCTCCGATAATTCATAACCCGTTACCAAAACACAATATGACTGATCGGCTCCCCTACCTACTCTACCACGGAGCTGATGAAGTTGCGAAAGGCCAAACCGATTGGCATCTTCGATAATCATAACTGATGCATTAGGTACATTTACGCCAACTTCTATAACCGTCGTAGCCACCATAATCTGGGCTTGTCCACTGGTAAACAATTGCATCTGCTTATCTTTTTCGGCAGACTTCATTTTACCATGTACCTTACAAACCCGAAACTCCGGAAAAGAGTTACAAATAGTCTGATACCCATTTTCAAGATTTTTCAAATCACTTTTTTCACTTTCCTCTATCAATGGATAAACGAAATAAACCTGCCGCCCCTGATGTATTTGTTTTCTAATGAAATCATACAAACCGGACTGACGATTATCATATTGATGAATTGTTGTTATAGGCTTTCTTCCAGGAGGAAGTTCATCAATCACCGAAATATCCAAATCACCATAAAAAGTCATAGCCAACGTGCGTGGTATAGGCGTTGCAGTCATTACTAATACGTGAGGTGGCTGCTCATTTTTTTTCCATAAACGTGAACGCTGCGCCACTCCAAAACGATGTTGTTCATCTATTACTGCTAAACCCAAATTAAGAAATGAAACAGGATTTTCTATTATCGCATGAGTACCTATCAATATATTCACCTCACCTCGAATAAGGGCATCAAGGATCTCTGCCCTCTTCTTTCCACGCACCGATCCTGTAAGAAGTTCCACATGCACATTCATTCCGGAAAGCAACTTCGTAATTGTTTCGAAATGTTGATTCGCAAGAATCTCTGTGGGTGCCATCAAACAAGTTTGATACCCGTTATCCAAAGCAATGAGCATACTAAGCAGAGCAACCAAAGTCTTTCCACTACCGACATCACCCTGCAACAATCGATTCATCTGCCTTCCACTACCCATATCTTTTCGTATTTCCTTCATAACACGTTTTTGAGCATTCGTCAATTCAAAAGGAAGATTGTCTTTGTAAAAGGTATTAAAGATTTTCCCTACCCTGGAAAAAACATAGCCACAAAATTTCGACTTGCGATTCTTTACATAACGAATAATATTCAGCTGAATATAAAACAACTCTTCAAACTTCAAACGATATTGAGCTTGTCTTAATTTCTCCGAATTCTCTGGAAAGTGAGCATTCCTAAGCGCATCAGTAAGTGACATCAACTGATACTTACTAATTAACGCAGGTGAAAGAGTCTCGGTCAATGGCGTCTTAATGCCAGCAAAAACAACAGCCATCATTTTCTCTACAACATGAGAAGTAAGAAAACTTTTTTTCATCTTTTCTGTCGTGTGATATTGAGGCCGAAGACCAACTACCGTAAGTTGAGCTTCCGAAACCCTATCTATATCAGGGTGAACGATATTAACATGACCATTAAAGACCGTCGGCTTACCAAAAACTATATACTCCTCATTTAACTTATAACGATTAGTAAGATACTTTAATCCACTGAACCAAATTAAATCAATAATACCTGTTCCATCCGTAAAATGAGCAACCATTCTTGTTTTCCGCCCTTCACCCATTATTTCCATCCCCATAAAATGACCCTGAATTTGGATATAGGGCATATCGCCATCTATTTCTGATATAGAAAAAATATGACTACGATCTACATATCTATAAGGGAAATAATATATTAAGTCATATAAGGAAAAGATATTCAATTCCTTATTCAGTACAGCAGCCTTATGTGGTCCTACACCGGTGATGTATTTTATATCGCTGGTAGTTAAATCAAACATGACACAAAGCGTTGGCTATTTTTAAATCAAAAGGAGTGGTTATTTTAATATTCTCAAAACTACCTTTTACCAGAAAAACAGGTACTCCTATAGCCTCAACAACAGAAGCATCATCGGTAAAAGTAGCTTTATAAGGCTGCAAATAAGCCTTCTTCAATAAATCAACATCAAAGACTTGCGGAGTCTGAACTAATTTATAATTATCTCGATTTACAGTTTCACTACCACCATCTTTTAAATGTCTAATAGACTCAACAACTCCGACAACCGGGATAACAGCCTTCTTTACAGCTGCAGCAACATAACAGCGTTTAATTACATCGGTAGAAACAAACGGACGAACGCCATCGTGCACACCAACCAAACCTGGAGTAGTAATCAAATCCAGACCTCTTTTTACTGAACTGAATCGGGTCTCTCCTCCATCAACAACTTGATGTTTTATTGTAAAATGATACTCATTACAAAGACCTTTCCAATAATCCTGCTGTTCGTGAGGAAGAACAAGAATTATTCTCATTCGCTCATCAAATTGTCGAAACATACCTAGCGTACGCATTAAAATCGGTACCCCTGACACTAACAAGAATTGTTTGGGAAGAGCACTCCCCATACGCAATCCCTTTCCACCAGCAACTATTAAAGCATAATGTATCATTACCAAATAATTGTTATCATTATATTTTTCCCTATTTCAATTTAAAGAAATAAGTAATTGTACCCGTTTGATTATTTACTTCAGATACTTTATTAAACACAGCTTTCTTAGCAGCCTCCATAGCAGCAGAACGAAGAGCCAAGCTAACAGTATTAGTCTTTCTATTAATATTTACTGAGATAACTTTTCCCGAAGGATTGACAATTATCGTAACAACAACCCTCCCCTCTTCTTGAACACGGTAAACAGGACGAGGCAATCCCCCGAAACCAATAGAGCGTCCCCCTAAGTCGAATGTACCATAGCCACCTGCACCGGAAGACTTTCCAGTAGAAGAATTTCCCCGAGTATCACCTTCAATACCTGTACCAATAGCAGATTCTCCCTTACTTACTCCCATCTTTTCACCTTTTCCAAAAGAACCTTTCACTAAACTTCGTGCAGCAGCCTCAGCCTTTTTTTGTTTTCTTATCGCCTCATCGGTTGCCCGTTTTTTAGCTTCCATCGCTTTCTTTTCAGTAAGAGCTCTGGCTTCAGCTTCAATTTCTGCAGTAGATTTAGCAGGGACCTTTATTACACGTTTTGACTTCGGAATCTTCTTGTTTTCGGCTTTTGATTTCAAATCAACAGTTTCTTCCAATGTTTGGGTAATCAATTTCCGTTCGGATGAAGACTTCGGGGCGCTCTCTATTTTTTTAGCGATAGATATTTCATTGGGTTCCACATTATCCTCTTGTGGCAACACATCCACGTCAACCAGAGAAGGATCTGACAATCCCTTGGCGGCAGGCACATCACCCATCATCACAGCCACACCCGAAGTCTCTTGCGGCTGAGGAACTGTAAAACTCACAAAGATCAAAAGAGCAATCAAGGCTACATGGACAATCACAGTACCCATCACTCCAATATA
>JALNVG010000168.1 GCA_023227685.1 Bacteroidaceae bacterium | reverse complement strand
TTAAACATAACAACATGGAAGTCTTAACTTCCGACTAATACTCCTTGCAAATATAATTATTTTAAGACTATGTAAAGCGATAAATAAACTTTTTTTCTATTTTGTAATAAAAAAACTAAAAAAACACTATTTATGATGCTTTTCCAAGTAATTTGCCCAAATTCTTGCAGCCTCTTCAACAGTTTTCGCACATGGACGTTTAGCATAATACACTTTTGTACGTTCTTCAGGAATTGGAGATAAGGGCGTTTGCTTGCTTAAACCAAGCAATTCACTACAGATAAGTGATCCATTCTTCTCTTTAAACTGAGCTGCAAGTTCCTGAACCACTTTATAATTTTCGGCCTTGCCTTTTTTATCACCAGCTACAACTGATCCTGTTTCTAATCCTGCAAGCAGAAACATGCCGCAAGCGGCACCACAAGTTTGACGCATACGCCCAATTCCTCCACCAAACGAAGCTGACATCTGCAATGCCTGCTCTTGAGTATAGCCATACATATCTGCAAATGCAGCCGTAACCGATTGTGAACAATTGTATCCATCCTTAAATAGCTCTATTGCTTTTTCTATTCTTTCTTCCATCATCTTACTTAATCTTAGTTACAAAAAAATAAAAATTATATTATTTCAATGACTAAAAGGCAGAATACTCCCAAGAATATCCTGCCCTTATTATATCATCTATTTTATAAAATCTATATCAAACAGAAATAAAATATTCAATTAATATTTCATTTTATGTAAAGCCTTACATAACTGATCAGGACAGGAAGTGGATTTTGTATCACAACGAATTCCTTCAAGTTGTTCTATAATTTTCTCTACATCCATTCCTCTTACAAGCTTTGAAATTCCTTGCAAATTGCCATCACACCCACCAACGAAGAATACATCTTTAAGTACACCATTTTCTACATCCAAGTGGATCTCTTTACTGCAAGTACCCTTTGTTTGATAAATATATTTCATACTTATATACTAATCATCACTCAATGGTTTCATGTTGGTATAAACACTTTGTACATCGTCATCATCCTCAAAACGTTCCACCATTTTATTAATTATTTCACGCTGTTCTTCGGATAAATTCTTTTCTTCAGCAGAAATACGTGTGAATTCTGCGGCCTTTACCTCATAACCATTTTGCTCAAGATAATTTTGAATTTGACTGAATGATTTTGGATCACCGTAGATTGTCAATTCATTTTCCTCTTTATCAAAGTCATATTCGTCCTCTACACCGAAATCTATCAGTTCGAGAATAAATTCATCAATATCCATACTCTCCTCTTTTGGAGTAATAGTGAACATCGCTTTACGCGTAAACATAAAGTCCAGACTACCCATCGTACCTAACGTACCATTGTATTTATTAAAAATGCTACGCACATTAGCCACTGTACGGGTCGTATTATCAGTTGCTGTTTCAACCAAAATAGCTATTCCGTAAGGTCCGTAACCTTCGTAGGCCATTTCTTTATAATCCTGTTGATCCTTACCCATCGCATTTTTGATGGCACGATCTACATTCTCTTTCGGCATGTTTTCACGCTTGGCTGTTGTAATAACAGCACGTAGGTGCGGGTTATTTTCAGGATCTACTCCCCCCTCCCTAACTGCTATGGCTATCTGTTTACCAAGCCGCGTAAATGTACGGGCCATATTCCCCCATCTTTTCAGCTTTGTAGCTTTTCTGTATTCAAATGCTCTTCCCATTGGTTCGATTCTTTAAATAATAATATATATATTTTGTTTTTAATGCCAAAATCAATATTTTAAATTATCTCAACAAAGCACCTAGTTTTGTTTCAAAATTCTTAATTAATTTAGTCATAATCTTGTCAATTGTCTTTTCATTCAAGGTTTGTGCCTCATCCTGAAGCATAAAACTAACAGCATAAGACTTTTTCCCATCAGGCAAATTCTTACCTTCGTAGACATCAAACAAAGAAACCTCTTTCAAAAGTTTCTTCTCTGTAGCATAAGCCTCCTTTTCTATCTCCGAAAACTTCAAGTTCTTGTCCACCAACAATGCTAAATCTCTTCTAACAGCCGGATATTTAGGCAATTCCTTATAATTCGTTTGAACAGTTCGAATAGCTTTCATCATTTCCTTCCAATTAATATCAGCAAAATAAACATCATTGTCAATATCAAATGGTTTGAGAATACTCCTGGCAACTACACCAAATGAAGCAAGACGCTTTCCTCCACGTGTATTAAAAGACAAAGCTGTAGAAAAAATGTCATCAGTCAAATTATCAATTGTAAGATCATGTGCATTCATCAGCCCCATACGTTTGAAAATATTCTCTACATATGCCTTTAATTGGTACACCGAACTATCTTCTTCTGAATGAGCCCAAGAATTAACTGCCATCTTTCCTGTAATCCATAAACCCAAATGGTAATCTTCTGAATAAGCACCAAGCACCTTATCAGGATTTTTCTTGGCAGCATCAAAATAATAACAATTACCAAATTCGAAAAACCTCAAATCAGCATTCTTTCTATTCACATTATGTGATATACTTTCCAAACCACCGAACAATAAAGTTTGACGCATTACATTCAAATCATTACTCAATGGATTGAGTAATTTTACCTCATGATCAGCAGGATAAAATTTCAATTCATTATAGTAAGAAGAGCGAGTCAGCGAATTATTCATGATTTCGTTGAATCCGCAACCAACCAATTGCTCTGAAATGATATTCTGCAACTTGACTGATCTATCAATATCCCCTTTAGTAGTCAAACTCGATTTCAAAGTATCCAGTATCTCTACGTTATTATATCCATAGATACGAAGAATATCTTCTATCACATCACAAGGACGTTGAACATCTACACGATACGGTGGAACAGCTAATGTCAAACCTTCCGGCGTTTCCTCTGAAATCTTCATTTCAAGACTCGTAACTATATTCTTGATCATTTCAACAGGAATGACCTTGCCTATAAGTGAATTTACTTCATTATAAGTAAGGTGAACTATAAAATCGGGGAAAATAGCATGACTAACATCTTTGATATCACTAGAAATAATGCCTCCTGCTAACTCTTTCACCATCAAAGCTGCCATCTTCAAGCAATAAATTTGATTATTAGGATCGATACCACGTTCATATCTGAAAGATGCATCAGTATTCAATCCATAACGACGAGCAGCTTTTCTAATCCATGTCGGATGAAAATATGCACTCTCAAGAAATATATTCTTCGAAGTCTCTGTTGTTCCGGAATCTAAACCGCCAAAGACACCAGCAATACACATCGGTTCTTCGGCATTACAAATCATCAAGTCTTTTTTATCTAACTTATGTTCAATGCCATCTAATGTAACAAAAGGTGTACCTTCGGGTAATGTTTTTACAATTATCTTATTGCCCTTAATTTTATCTGCATCAAAGCAATGTAAGGGCTGTCCAAAAGCATGAACAATATAATTCGTGATATCTACAATATTATTTATGGGACGCAAACCAATTATACGCAGCTTATCCTGCAACCATTCAGGACTCTCTTTTACCATCACTCCCTTTATTGCAACACCTGTATAGTGTGGGCAAGCTTCAGCATTCTCTATTGTTATATCAATATCAACATCTTGGTTTTCTACCTTGAAAGTATTGACCGACGGACGTTTCAACGTAGTCGTCACACCATGACGAAGGAGATAGGCGTATAGATCACGCGCAACACCATAATGAGAACAGGCATCAGCACGATTAGGTGTAATATCTACTTCAAATAAATAATCAGTTTTAACTCCATAATAATCTTTAGCCAACATACCGGGTTTAACATCTGCCGGTAATACAATAATACCTGAATGATCGGTTCCAACACCTATTTCATCTTCGGCACAAAGCATACCATTTGATTCTACACCGCGCAATTTTGATTTTTTAATTGTAATGCAGTTGTCACCGTCATATAACTTAGCACCAAGTGTAGCAACAACAACTTTTTGTCCGACAGCTACATTCGGTGCACCGCAAACAATCTGTTCCGGTTCCCCACTGCCCAAATTGATAGTAGTAACATGTAAATGGTCTGAATCAGGATGACTCACACAAGTCAACACTTCGCCTATAACCAATCCTTGCATACCACCTTTTACACTTTGAACTTCATCAACACTACCGGTTTCAAGACCGATGGAGGTAAGAGCATCAGCTACTTCATTTGGAGTTAGATCAAAATCAACATATTCTTTCAGCCAATTATAAGAAATATTCATATTATATTAATTATTTATTATTCATATTTTGACTCGCAAAATTAATAAGAATTTTTGGGAGAATAAGTATATAATCCAACTTTTTATAATTGACGAGCCTGTAAGTCACTGTAAACGAGTAAAAAAAATAAGAGTATTAATTTAGAACGGAACATCCGTCAATTCACCTCTGAATGGATTATCTGACTGAATAGATTTTTCTGGAGACACAGAAACTGACTGCTGTCCCCCATTCATGCGAGAACCTACCATAGCACCTACTTCAGGCATCGGTATATCATCATCAGGGTTCGTAAACAATGTCTGTTCGGCCTTAAATCGAAGTTTAACATCACCGACGGCACCATTACGATGCTTGGCAATAATAATTTCACCCATACCGTGCAAGTCATTTCCTGCAGGATCAGTAAATATTTTATAATATTCGGGACGATGTATAAAACAAACTAAATCGGCATCCTGTTCTATTGCACCTGACTCACGTAAATCACTCAATTGAGGACGTTTACCATCGGCTCCTTCACGCGTTTCAACACCACGATTCAATTGCGATAATGCTACAATAGGGATATTTAATTCCTTAGCCAATCCTTTCAATGATCGTGAAATTGTACTCACCTCCTCCTGACGGTTACCGTAACTCATGCCACTGGCATTCATCAATTGCAAATAATCAATAATTATGATTTCTACATGATGTTCACGGACTAGTCGCCTTGCCTTCGTTCTCAATTCAAAAACCGACAAAGATGGTGTATCATCAACATACAATGGAGCATCTATTAGATTTTTCAGCATATAATCCAACTGCTGCCACTCGTAAGGCGCCAGCTGACCGCTTTTTATTTTCTCACTTGGAATACACGATACATTGGAAATCAAACGATTAACCAGCTGGACATTACTCATCTCAAGCGAAAAGAACGCTACAGGTTTCCGAAAATCAACAGCAATATTCTTGGCCATTGAAAGCACAAAAGCAGTTTTACCCATGGCCGGACGGGCTGCGATAATAATTAAATCGGAACGTTGCCAGCCACCTGTGATTTTATCTAGGCCCTTGAACCCACTTTCCAGACCACTCAATCCATCGGGACGAGCAGCAGCTTTCTTTATCATCTGGTAAGCTTCTGAAATAATGGGATTGATCTGCGTATAATCCTTCTTCAAGTTCTGCTGTGAAATCTCAAACAATTTTCCTTCAGCCTCCTGCATTAAATCGTCGACATCAAGAGACTCATCAAAAGCTTTTGCTTCAACATTACTTGTAAATGTA